>JAJZCS010000277.1 GCA_021829055.1 Pseudomonadota bacterium | reverse complement strand
TATCTCCATCCCGAAACCGGTCGAGCGCGTGGTCAGCAAAGGCCTGAGACTCACTGAAGCTTTTGGGGGCAATGCCCGGCACCGCGACACAGGAGATAAAAATGAGTGCCAATGCAGGCGGCAAGCCATCACAAAGATCGGCGGTGGGCTCAGCCGGCTTGTCAGCACGGCGGGCCTGACGTCCGCGTCAACGCAACCATCAACCATATCGGATGCGGCAAAACGGAACGTCGGCCGGGCCTACAAACAAGATGCCAGGGCTTTGGGTGCAAACCATCCTCGGGCGAAACCTGTCGGGGTGGAACCGACCACGGCTGAGCAGACGGCCAGAAACGCCTCGCCGGTACCAAGGACACCTGAGCAGGTGCCACCTCAGAGGCGGGTAGTTGATAGGGTACCAATACTGCCGGAGGTGCGCCCGGTATCAGGAGATCGTGGTGCGACGATGTTAGGGTCGCCGCCACCGCAGGTGTTGGCGGAGGCGCCGAAACGACCAGTTGACGTGATGATCAACTTCGTGCCGACAATCATGCCGACGGCACCGTGCCAGGAACAGCGCAGTGAGGGGGAGCCGCAAACGAACGACGACATGCCTGCGCCATGGAAATGATACCGTGCAGGATGAAAGTGGCTGTTGTTGGTTTCCAGTGATCAACCCGGTCGCCCATTCATGTCTCCGTTGCGGGAGAGCGCCGACAAATGGGCGGGGCGGGCCGTGTCACCATTCATGGCACCGTAGACCGCGAGCGCGACGAAGCTCGCGGCAAACACGAGGATTGCACCGATAGCGATCCTGGTCCCAATCGAGAGTCGTCTCATCGGAAGGTGCTACCATACCGTCGAGGCCGGTACGCCAAACATCTTCGTGACCGCACCGATATGGAAGACACTCGTTAACATTTTAGGGCAGGCATACTTCTGCGCAATCTCGGCCGGCGGGTCACCTTGCGATGTTTACCGAAATTTACTGTCGCCAGGATCTGTTGTCGCATCTCCACCCACTCCGCCGTCCTGGTCGCCAGCTTTACTCCTATTGGTCAATCCGTCACCGTGTCGGGGACCTTGTTTAGAGATTCTTTAACAAAATAGAATCACAACACAGCGATCTGTGAAGACGACTATTTTAAAGGCCGTTCGAAACCCGGTGTTGGCAATATAACGCGCTGCGATCCAATTTATCATGCGCCTATCGACCGCTGTCACCAGTGACATTGTTGTAACCACCCCCCAGCTTCAGCGATGTCACCGTAATGCGATGGTCACTCACCTAAAAAACTGGACCGCCAATCGAAGGCCTGCCGGGTGGGCTTCCTTAAAAAATAAACTTGCAACCCACCATGAAACAGGACAGACAATAAAAAGAATCCTTTCACGAACAACAACAATAGGAGGGTTAAGGTCATGAACAATAGTCATTTTTTCTCTGAAATCATGGAATGTGGACTGGATTCCGAGAGGCCGCTTGTTGAGCAGGCCATCTCTGATGCCATTATCGGCAGCCTTCCCGGTGTTTTCTATATGTTCGATCAGCAAGGACGACTCTTTCGCTGGAACGACGAGTTCGCCCGCCTCGTCGGTATCACGCCTGACACAGCCAGTTCTTATCGGATGTTTGACCGGGTCCTTGATGAAGACAGGGAAAAAGTGCGCTCCAATGTGGCAAGCGTTTTCGCACAAGGACAGGCAGATTTCGAGGCCAGGTTTTCGGCCCCGGACGGGATACGCAATTTTCATCTTATTGCGCGGCGACTGCAAATTGGGAGTCAGCCATATATCGCCGGAGTAGGTCACGACGTCACCAAACATCGACAGATGGAGCTTAGGCTTCGCAAGAGCGAAGAACGCTTTCGAACTGCATTCATGACTGGAGCGGTTGCCTTTGTTCTCGTGGAGGAGGCTACTGGCAAGTTTGTTGAGGTCAATGATTACTTTCTGGAGCTGTACGGGTTTACACGTGATGAGGTTATAGGACACCCATCAATTGGGCTTGGGATGTGGGCAAAGCCAGAGGAACGCGCCAGATTGTTATCTGATCTTATGCTGCACAACCATGTGCAGAATTTTGAGTTTCTCTCCAGGCGCAAAAACGGAGAATACTTCCCCGTACTTTATTCGGTAAGGCGGGTTGATGATGAAGGCGTACCGCTTGTGCTTGGTGCGATCCAGGAAATTACGGCTATCAAGGAGGCGGAAAAAAAGAATTTTGAGTATGCAAAGCAGCTTGAACAGACAGTCGAGTCAACGTTGCACGCAATATCCGCGATGGTGGAGATACGTGATCCGTACACCGCTGGCCACGAACGCCGCGTTGGTCAGATTGCTTCAGATATAGCCCGACAGATGGGTTGGTCCGAAGAGAGGTGCCGTCAGCTTCGGCTTGTTGGTCTGGTACATGACATCGGGAAAATTGCGGTCCCTGCCGAGATTCTGGCAAAACCAACAGCACTTTCGGATATTGAGTTTGAACTCGTAAAGACTCATGCAGAAAAGGGATACGAGATTCTGAAAGACGTTAAATCTGAAATGCCTATTGGGGGGATCGTTCGCCAACACCACGAGCACATGGATGGAAGCGGCTATCCGAGGGGCCTGAAAGGCGAAGAGATACTTATGGAAGCGCGTATACTAGGCGTTGCTGATGTGCTCGAATCAATGTCGTCTCATCGTCCTTACCGTCCTGCCCTTGGCAAGGGCGCAGCAATTGCGGAATTAGAACGAGGCAAGGGGTCAAAATACGATAAAAAGATCGTCGACACGCTGCTGACAATGGTCAAGGAGAATAGCTATAAGTTAATGTTGTAAAATGGTCGGCTTGATCTGCTTCCGGACCGTTGATGTCCACTTAGCCACCCGCTGCTGATCTTATGCCGGCAGCACAGCGCCGAAACCGCCACGCAAGGCGCCAGGCCTGCCTCCACAATCACCCGCTTCACCCCCTCGTCGACCAACGCCGGCGCGCCCCACGCGTGATTAGGGCGTGTGGTCAATTGAGCCAGATTGTGCTGGCGGTGAGATGGACGGCGGCGAGGAAGTTTCTGGCGGTTTTGTCGTAACGTGTGGCGATGGCGCGGAACTGCTTGAGTTTGGCGAAGAAGGTCTCGATCAGGTGTCGTGCTTTGTAGAGGTGGCGGTCGTAAGTCCGTGCGATTTTCCGGTTTGCTTTCGGCGGGATGACGACGGCCTTGTTTTTGCCAGCCAG
>JAJZCS010000026.1 GCA_021829055.1 Pseudomonadota bacterium | reverse complement strand
GCCATCAGCAATGCCGTCGCAGATATCCTCGCCACAGTGACACCACAGGAATGCTCAAACTACCTCAGGCATGATGGGTATGGACAAACCTAAACCAATCTGGCTCTAGGCGCGAAACGCTTGAGTTGGTCAGGGCGTATTACCGTATCAGCGAACCGTCGGTCCGAAAGCGTGTCTTCGACCTCATCCGCACACTGGCATCTGCCGATGCGTTTCCAGTCGATTGACGAGCAGTTCTCGTTTCATAACCTCGCTTTTCGAACGCCCGATACCAACGCTGAAACATCGGCAAGCACGGCATTAATCGTGGATTGCGGGGCATGCCCCGCCTGATCCAACCCCTCGGCCATTCTGTCAATCAAGGCTGAAGCGACCACGGCGGCATCGGCATAGCGGGCGACGACTGCGGCCTGCTCGGGCGAGCGCACTCCGAAACCGACCGCGATTGGAAGGTTGGTGACTGCCCGTATCCGCGGAATGTCCCGGGCCAACTCCTCGGCCGAAGCGGTCCGTGTGCCGGTGATTCCGGTGATCGAAACGTAATACGCGAACCCGGAGCAGTTTTTTAGCACCAAAGGCAATCTTACGTCGTTCGTCGTTGGCGCGACCAGCCGGATCAGATCGATTTTATTTCGTATGAGAGCCGGAATCAGAAAGTCGCTCTCCTCCGGAGGCATGTCGACGATGATGATACCGTCGACGCCTGCGGCAGCAGCGTCAGCGGCAAAGCGATCGGCTCCGTAAGACAGGATGGGATTTAGGTATCCCATTAATACCAAAGGAACCGCTTCGTGGGCGGCACGAAATTCGCGTACCAAACCAAGGGTGCCGGCAACCGTAGCGCCAGCACGCAACGCCCGTCGCCCCGCCCGCTGAATGGATGGGCCATCCGCCATCGGATCGGTAAAGGGCATGCCGATTTCAATTATATCGGCACCGTGATCGGCCATGCCTATCAACAAGGCTAGTGACGTGGCGCGATCGGGATCAAATGCCTCGACGAAGGGGATCAAGCCGGCCCGCTCCTCCTGCTTCAATCGCGCAAAAGTGGCTGCGATCCGGCTCAAAGCTTCTCTCCAAGATGCTTGGCCACAGTAAAGATATCCTTGTCCCCTCGGCCGCACATATTCATCAAAATTACTTTATTATCAGTCAATTTAGGCGCAATGTTCATAACATGTGCAAGTGCATGGGAAGGTTCAAGAGCCGGAATGATTCCTTCGGTTCGGCAACAAAGCTGAAATGCCTCGAGGGCTTGGTTGTCTGTGACCGCCACATATTGAACTCGGCCAATGTCATGGAGGTATGCATGCTCGGGCCCGATACCCGGATAGTCGAGACCGGCTGAAATCGAGTGCGCTTCCATGATTTGCCCATCCGCGTCCTGGAGGAGATAGGTCTTGTTGCCATGCAATACCCCTGGACGTCCCCGGGATAGTGACGCAGCATGCTCCCCCGAATCCAGACCGTGTCCGGCAGCTTCCACTCCGATCAACTGAACGGGATCGTCGAGGAATGGATGAAATAATCCGATCGCGTTTGACCCGCCGCCGACTGCTGCAATCGCGATGTCTGGTAGTCGCCCCTCCGCGGCGATTATCTGTTCACGTGCTTCGGTGCCGATGACTGACTGGAAATCCCGAACCATCGCAGGATAAGGATGTGGGCCGGCTGCGGTTCCGATGATGTAAAATGTGTCGTGAACGTTTGTGACCCAGTCGCGGAGTGCTTCGTTCATGGCGTCCTTGAGCGTTGCTGCACCGGAGGTGACCGGCCGCACATCGGCACCTAGAAGTTTCATGCGAAAGACGTTGGGCTGCTGCCGCTCTACGTCGACAGAACCCATATAGATCACGCAAGGCAGACCGAAGAGGGCGGCCACCGTCGCTGTCGCAACGCCATGCTGTCCAGCCCCGGTTTCGGCAATGATACGGCTCTTGCCCATTCGCGTGGCCAGCAGAATTTGCCCAATGCAGTTATTGATCTTGTGAGCTCCCGTGTGATTGAGCTCGTCTCGCTTGAAGTAAACCTTGGCACCGCCGAGTTTGCGTGTCAGCCGTTCTGCAAGCCAGAGCGGGCTGGGCCGCCCAACGTAGTGCTTCAGATAATATTGAAATTCGTCGAAGAACTCCGGGTCATTCCTTGCCTTTTCGTAAGCGGTCTCGAGTTCAAGAATTAACGGCATCAACGTTTCTGCAACGAAACGGCCGCCGAAATCGCCAAACCGACCGTGCTGATCCGGAAGGTTTCGCAGGGAATTGGGAAGAGGCTTCGTCATGTTTATTTCATACTCCGTTGCCCGGAGATAGCCGATATGATGATCATGTGAAACTGCTCGGGAGCTGTTTCTGATGCTGTCAAGGAACCTCGGGAGCAAGGGAGGCTGTTCCTACCGGGTTTTGGGAGTCTTGCGCGCGGCGTGCAATTTACGCGACGCGTGGGCTACGTCTTGTGGAGCACTCGAATTTGCTAACTAGGCCACAAGCTGTCGAACGAGTCATATGCCAACGCTTCGTGCTTTCAACAGGATGTTTCCGAACCGATGTGCCCCGTGGGTGTAGTTCGAGAACATGGGCGTGGCCGCGTGGCGAGACATGATATCCGACGTCAGGTTTCCAGTTCAGAATCCCAATACAGGAAATCTCGCCAGCTTTCGTGCAAATAATTTGGCGGGAACGCTCGCCCCCGATCCTGCAATTCCCATGCATTCGGCCGCCGTGGCTTCGAATGGGGAAACATCCTGCATTCACCCGGTAGTTTGGATCCCTTGCGCAGGTTGCACGTACCGCAGGCGGTCACGACGTTTTCCCAAGTCGTTCGGCCACCGCGGGCGCGTGGAATCACGTGATCGAACGTCAGGTCCGGTGCTGGCAACCGGCTTTTGCAGTACTGACACGTGAAAAAATCGCGCAAAAAAACGTTGAATCGGGTAAAGGCAGGTTGCCGGGTCGCGGTAACGAAATCCTTGAGCGCAATCACCGAGGGGAGGCGCATTGCGAAGGACACGGAACGAACCTCGTGTTCGTACTCGGACAGGACAGAGACCCGATCAAGGAACACCGCCTTCACGGCATCCTGCCACGACCACAGTGATAATGGAAAATAGGACAGCGGGCGAAAATCCGCGTTGAGCACGAGTGCAGGAAAGTGCTGTCCGCCGTCAGGCACGACTGAAGCGGTCCCAGAACGGAACAAAGATGTGGTGGGCGGTTGGGGGGGGCTAACCGCAACATCTTGCAGTTTGCTTCGACCATGCGGGGTTTATGACAAACCGCCGCGAAGGAGGCAAGCCTAGATATCAATTATCAAAATGATGTCACTCTTTCTGGTCGTGGCATTCGAAGGCCTGGCGCAATGTGTCGGCACCGGCCTTCAGGCCCTCTTGTTCGATACCATGCCCGAGTCCTGGGACGCACAGCGTTTGTACCGGCACACCTTCTGCCATCAAAGCAGTTGCTGCAGCGCGTGACCGAAAACTCGGCACGACCGCGTCGTTTTCGCCATGGACTAGGAGCACTGGCGGTTTGCCGGTGACTTCCGGCGCAAGCGATTCAGGATCGATTAATGCGCCAGAATACGCCAGGATCGCCCTTGGTGGAATCTTGCGGCGTAACCCGGTGAACAGAACAGTCATGGCACCCTGGCTGAAGCCCATCAGTGCATAGCCGTGTTCCCGGATACCAAGCCGAACGATTTCCATATCGATGAAGGCATCGAGAGCAATTTGTGCCCGACGCACTCCATCGCCGAGGGTGGCGGGGTCAAGATCGCCGATTGAGAACCATTGCCTGCCGCCGAATCCAGATGGGGCCATGTCATAAGGTTCCGGTCCATCGGGCGCGACGAACTGGGCGTCAGGTAAGACTTGCGCCCAGTAGTCGGCTAGCCCAATTAGATCATTACCATCGGCGCCGACGCCGTGGCAAAGCACAACCAGCTGTTTGGCCGGTCCTCCGCTCGCAGGCAGACGTTCAGGACCTCTCAGCACCATAACTTAAAACTCCAGAGGGATTTCTCAGGCATGAATCAGCGTGCCGATTCCGCCTTCGGTGAATAATTCAAGCAAGCATGTATGCGGCGTACGACCGTCCACGATCGTAGCACCCTGTACACCGCAACGGATTGCATCTGCACAAGTTTCGACCTTCGGGATCATACCACCAGAAATCGTACCATTGTCCTTCATGGCATCAATCTCTGCGAGCGTGAGTTCCGTCAGCAACTGACCATTCCTGCCCAGCACGCCTGGAACGTCGGTGAGCATCAGCAGGCGTCTTGCGCTGAGCGCGCCGGCAATCGCGCCAGCCACCGTATCAGCATTGATATTATAGGTTTGTCCATCAGCGCCGATACCAACGGGTGCAATCACCGGGATCAATCCCGCACCGGTCAGCGCATGGATCACCCGCACATCGATATGTTCCGGCTCGCCAACGAAACCGAGATCAAGCGCATGCTCGATCGCTCCATGGGGGCCGCGTTTAACACGGGTCAATTTGCGAGCCCGGATTAGCCCGCCATCTTTGCCACAAATGCCGACCGCGAGGGCGCCTGCACGGTTAATTAGTCCAGCCACCATTTTATTGACGGTTCCCGCCAGGACCATTTCCACGACCTCGACCATGGCCGCATCCGTTACCCGCAGGCCATCGATGAACGTGGACTGGATCGCCAGACGGTTTAGCATGGTATTAATTTGAGGGCCGCCGCCGTGGACCACCACAGGGTTAATTCCCACCTGCTTGAGCAGTGCGATGTCGCGCCCGAATTCGTCGGCCAGAGTCGGGTCGCCCATGGCGTGCCCACCATATTTGACCACGATCGTCGCGCCGGCGTATCGGCGGAGATAGGGAAGGGCGCGGGCAACAATTCTGGCCTGCTCTGCTGCATCTGCATGGCGGTCGCTCATTTTACCCTCATCCGAATCATATTTACGTTTCATGTTCCGTCGAGTGCTGGGCAATGTAGCTCTTGATAGAAAATCCGAGCATTTGCGTGATACCAAGGCGTTACTGAGCATTTGACGCATAAAGGCATAGAGCGCGTTGCCGGAAAAGGCACGGCGTTGCCATAATTCCCCGCATCAGGCCGTAAGGGACGCAAGGATGGCACGCAACTCATCAATGCCATATCCATTCTCGCTTGATGTTACAGCGACATCATGCAGTGCTGCCGGATGTTTTCGTGCGATTCTAACAAAGCTTGTCTGCTTACGCGCCAGCTCGTCAGGTTTCAGCTTGTCCGCCTTGGTTAGGACGAGCTGAAATGCCATGGCGGCCTTATCGAGCAGATCCATTACTGCATGATCCGCTGGTTTTTCTTCGATACGCGCATCGAGCAGCAGCAGAACACGGCGTAGATTGGGTCGGCCGCGCAAATAATCGAACATCAACCCTTGCCAATCACGCTTAATTGCCTGCGGGGCTTCAGCATAGCCGTAGCCCGGCATATCGACGAGGGTAAGAGAGCTATTGCCAACCCGGAAAAAATTGAGCTGTCGCGTTCGT
Source organism: Pseudomonadota bacterium (assembly GCA_021829055.1). GTDB lineage: Bacteria > Pseudomonadota > Alphaproteobacteria > Acetobacterales > Acetobacteraceae > Acidiphilium. The sequence goes on along the minus strand of JAJZCS010000026.1, from coordinate 8,629 downwards.
CCTGGAGTGACGCTAACCCGCGCAAGCGCACGTTGACCCGTTAGTGCGTTTAGAAGGCTCGATTTTCCGACATTCGAGCGTCCGGCCAGCGCTACTTCAATCCCCGAAGCTTCCGGAAGATTTTCCCGCGTCTGTGCTGCATAGAAAAATTTTGTGCCGTGAGCGAAGAGTGCCTGCCCAGCGGCGATCTCGGCTTTGTCCGGGCTCATCGTGGTCTCCAGAATCAGGTTCTCGTCGAAACAGGCTTCGCGTGCGGACTGCGCTCGACTGACCGGAGAATCACCCATTGCTGTATCATGGTCAGAAAATTGTTTGTCGTATAGTACAACACCAATCCGGCAGGAAACCGCGCCAACATAACCGCGTAGATGACAGGCATGAACTGCATCATTCTTGCCTGCGTCGGATCCGGAGGTGCGGGGCTCATTCGTTGCGAAAAGTATTGGGCGGTGCCCATGAGTATCGGCAGCACGCCAACGTGTAGGAACGGGGAAATCGTGCTGGGATGAAATGGGAGCAGCCCGAAAAAATTGAAAATATTGGTTGGGTCTTCCGCCGAAAGATCATGAATCCAGAGGAAGAACGGTGCGTGCCGCATTTCGATGGTAATGAAGATTACTTTGTAAAGTGCAAAGAAAATTGGCACCTGCACGAGCATTGGTAGACAGCCTGCAGCGGGGTTGACACCTTCCGCTTTATAGACCGCCATGATCTCCTTCTGTTGGCGCGCAGGATCATCCTTCACGCGCTCACGGATTTCTTTGATCTTCGGGGCCACTAGGCGCATTTTTGCCATAGAGGTGAAGGATTTATGCACCAAGGGGAACAGGCCGATCTTCAGCATGACGGTGAACACAATGATGGCGATACCGAAATTGCCGAATACGCGCGACAGCATGTCCAGTGCCAAAAAGATCGGTTTTGTCAGGAAGTAGAACCAGCCAAAATCGATTGCGCGATCGAAATTCGGAATGTGATCGCTCTTCTGGTAGCTGTTGAGGATGTGCAGTACCTTGGCACCAGCGAAGACGCGCGATGTGAAGACGGCGGTTGCTCCGGGAGCAGCTTCGATCGGGGTGGCGGTGATCATGTCCGCTTGATAGGCACCGTCGTCGGCTTTGCGGCCAGGAATTTTCTGATAGCGATAGCTGGCAACGATCCTGGTGTCCTGACTTGGAATTAAAGCCGTGAGCCAGTACTTGCTGGTTATTCCGACCCACCCCCCGGTATCCGTTTTGCTGAATGCGGTACCAGTGGGGCTGTTTTTGGCGTGAGACCTTGTGGCGGCATAACTCATCTCGTTCAGCGTGCCGTTGAATACGCCAATCGGTCCCTCGTGGAGAATGAATCCCCCTTCAATCGTGGGGAGGTAGTCCTGACGCACCCGAGACCAGGGATAGACAGCAACCGGACGTCCGGAATGATTGATGACTTCCTGGTGGGCCGTGAACATATAATTCTGATCTACCGCGAGAATGATCCTGAACGTGACGTTCTGCGGATCGGTCCAGCTCAACGTGATCGGGTGATCTGGCATCAGTTTGCCGCCAGAACTGCTCCAGATTGTGCTCGCGCCGGGTACTTCGACGGTCTGGCCAGGTGCCGCTTCCCAGCCGAACTGTACGTAATTTGAGCGGGTCTTCTCCGGCGGTGCAAGCAAATGCACCAGCGGCGATGTCTTCGAAACCGTTTCATGATAATGCGTCAAAATCAACTGATCGAGTTTTGCACCTCGCAAGCTGATCGAACCGCGCACGAGCGGAGCAGCGATCAACACGCGCGGCGCTGGAGTGGTCGGCGGGACTATCGCTCCACTTGGAGCCGACGGTGCCGGACGACCGCTGATGCCTTGTCCGATTACGGCGCTGCTGACGGTCTGGGGCATAGCCGAGTGGGGCTTTGGCTTCGGGAGAAAATAGTCGGCCAGAACCTGAAATATCACTAGGATCGCGATTGAGATCGACAGCGCGAGCAGCAGACGTTTGCTATCCATTATTCTGCTCCGTCGGGAGCGACTTGGTCGCAGCAGGGCGACATGCGGTCGTTACGCGTTTGAGTGCGCGACGGGGGAACTGGATCTTCACCGCCTGGATTAAGTGGTTGGCAGCGCAGAACTCTTCCAACCGTAAGCCACGAACCGCGGGCTGCCCCGTGTATCGAGAGCGCCTGTATTGCGTACTCGCTGCATGAGGGAACAAAACGGCACTGCCCCCCGAGTAATGGGCTCACGGTTAACTGATACGCGCGTACGGCTCCACGCAACAATCGTGCTGGCTGGGAGACGGATTTGTCATTCATAGACGGTTACCAAATGCTGCAGCTTCATCTAGCGCGGCGGAAATTCCAGCCTGCAAGCTCTCGAATTTCATGAAGGCGGTGTTCCGCCGTGCGATTAGCACAAGATCGACCCCAGTTGGAGCGGTTCCTGATGCAAGGCGATCCGCCACAAGCGTCCGGACGGCCTCACGCAACCGGCGCCGTGCACGATTGCGCACAACCGCGTTGCCGACTTTACGGCTGGCGGTAAGGCCAAGGCGAAACGTATTCGTCGAGCCAGACGTCACGATCTGCGCGAGAAATCCTAGGTGGGCACGTTTCCGGCCGTGCGCAGCAGCCCGCAGGAAGTCGGCGCGCTTAGGCAGGCTCGGTGGCGGCGAGCGCTTCATGCTGATGCCGGCTCCTGAGTCACCGGCTATTAAGCGGAAAGGCGTTTCCGCCCTTTTGCCCGACGGTTGGCGATGACCCGACGGCCTCCGACAGTGGCCATTCTGGCCCGGAAGCCGTGGCGGCGCTTCCGAACGAGCTTTGAGGGTTGGTAGGTCCGCTTCACGGCCAGCACTCCCGAAAGGTAATTGCAATAAAGAAAAAGCCGCGATCCGGATGATGCGGCCCGATGCACGGCCTATAGGCAAGACCGTCCCGCCGGTCAATCAATGAACCTGATCGATCGCCTGCGTCCCAACGATCCAATCTCTCACCACGTTTGCGCAAGGGCACGCTAAGCAGGGTCACCAACACCCACAATACCGCCCTTGCGGAACGCAACGCTGGCGCAGCATATCGTTCTGTCCAACGTGTCCGACAGCGGCGCTTCGCCGAACAGGCGGACCAGAGACCCTGAACCGAAGGTTTGCCATGACCGAGTTAGAACTCCGTGAATCCCTGATCGACGCGTGTCAACGGATGAATCTCTTGGGGATTAACCAAGGCAGTTCCGGCAACATAAGCGTGCGGTGTGGCGAGCAGATGCTCATTTCTCCGTCTGCCATACCTTATGATCAGCTGGAGCCGCGTATGATTGCATCCATGCCCATTGAAGGGGCCTATGGTGCCTGGCAAGGCTCGCACAGGCCTTCAACGGAGTGGCGCTTCCATCTCGACATCATGCGGGCCCGGCCCGAAGTGTCCGCGATCGTGCACAGCCATCCGACGTTTGCGACAGTGCTTGCGATCGCTCATCGCGACATTGAGGCATGTCATTATATGATCGCCGCGTTTGGCGGTGACAATATTCGTTGTGCGCCGTATGCGGTGTTCGGTTCGGAAGAGTTGTCGGCGTTGACGGTTGACGCTCTTCATGGCCGGATGGGATGCCTTCTCGCCAATCACGGGATGGTCGCGCTCGGTGAAACTCTGGACAAGGCAATGTGGCGTGCGGTCGAACTCGAGACTATCGCACGCCAATATTATTACGCATTACTTCTCGGAAGCCCGAACATTCTTAGTGCCGCAGACATTGACGCGACATTAAGCAAATTTAACAGCTACGGAATGATAGAGAATGCTGAGCGGGCACGCGGTGCGGGAAAAGTCGGTGGCTAGCGCGCACTCGTCACGATCAGAAAGGACTGTGGGATCTGCGATCGGGGACAGTTGCGGCCGGCGTCACATTCCGGCATCACATTAGTGTGATAATGTTGGTATATTGATTTATGTCAACGGGGTGGGGTGTTGGGGGCAATATAGGGCGTGCCGTTATACGACTGGGCGATTATACAATATAACGGTATTGGAAGAATGATATTGGCATAAGGTGTTTTGGCTGGAGAGAGGGCTGGGCGTGAGGTTGGTTTTTGGAGGGAAGGCTGGTGTTGGGTGTGGCGGTTCTGTGATGGCGTGTGATGAGGGTTCTGGATTTGGCGTGTGATGAGGCATGTGCTGAAGAGTGGGCACGAGATATTTCACAAGGAGCGAACATGAAGGCGACGATTGGGAAGCGGGTTTGGCGTTTGGGTTTTGGGGTGATGCTGGGGTGTGGTGCGGCGGCTGTTCTGGGTGTGGCGCAGGCGTCGAGTGTGGCCCAGGGCAAGGCGGTTTTTGATGCGCAATGTGTGGCGTGTCATAGTATGAAGCCTGGGGTGAACGGCATTGGCCCGAGTTTGTATGGGGTTTATGGGAAGCCTGCGGCGCATGTTGCGGGGTTTGAGTTTTCGGCTGCGCTGAAGAATGCGCATCTTGTTTGGAACAAGGTGACGCTGTCGAAATTTCTGGCCAATCCGCAAGCGGTGGTTCCGGGGACGAAGATGCCGTATTTGGGCTTGGCCAGTGCCAAGAAGCGCGCCGAGGTGATTGCGTATCTAGAAAATCCGGAGGCGAAGTAACGCCCGGCCGCCGGGGCGGCCACAACACAGCCGCCCCCTAAACCCTACACTCCCTCCACGCCAGAAAAAACAAAACACAGAGAGAGGCGGCTTGCGCGTCTTTACCGTTTCAAGGAAGTATAACTAACATGGAAGGGTAGCTCTAAATGTTTCCGTAATCGACTCAATGTCTGGACGGTGAAGGTTGAGTCCATTCCGGATTTCTTTGTGATGCGCCATTACCGTTTTCATAGGTGACGCCGCCATGACCGATTCCCACAGATCTGTTATGAGGGGAGGCGTGATTGGCGCTTCCACGTCCACAAGCTGCGCGATATTAACGCGCAGCGGGTAAAAACCCCGCGCGGAGTGGCAATAGGTTAACAGGTCACGGTTTAATGCTCGCCTATCAATTGACACGCGTAGGCGTCAGAAAGAGCCCAATTCCGATAGGTTGGAACGTGGAGCGATAAATACATGAGCGAAGTGAAAGCGCTATCAGACGCAAGAGAAGCTGTTGAAGTCTGCAGGGCGTGCGGATTCTGCGACAGCTATTGCGCCGTTTTCCCAGCAATTGAACGGCAGCGAGTTTTTTCTGGCGGCGATCTACGTTACCTAGCCTATCTCTGCCATAATTGTCGCGGCTGCTATTACGCATGTCAATCGGCACCTGAACCGATCGACATCAATTTGCCTAGGAATTTCGCCATATTAAGGGATGAAAGCCATGCACATAACGTATGGCCACAGATATTAATGCGCGCATTTCAACAAAACGGCCTGATTGTATCACTCACGTGTGTTATAAATATCGTGGGTGTTCTTCTGGCCGTTTTTTTGTTTGATGGACCATCGGCATTTGTGAATACACAACTAGGAGCAAACGCGTTTTATCGGATTGTACCATGGGTATTGATGGCCGGCATTGCTGGCGCGAGCATGTTATTTTCTGTTTTGGCGTTGACCATAAGCGCTCGAAAATTTTGGCGGGAATCAGGAGGAAGTGCAGGAATTCCGGGTCTAAGCGATATTCTGGTCGCGCTGCGGCATATGGCCACCCTTAAAAATCTTGGGGGGAGCGGACATATCTGCGGGGATTCAGATAAAACGCTGTCGACTGCCCGTAAGCGATTCCACCACGCTATGGCTTACGGTTTCCTATCGTGTTTCTTGGCGACGTGTGCGGCGACAGTTCTTGCACATTTTTTTGGTGAGCCAGCGCCGTATCCGCTGCTCAGCGTGCCGGTCATTTTGGGTACATGTGGCGGCTGCGGAATTGTGATCGGTACTTCCGGGTTGATTTGGCTGAAAATCATAGAAGATCCAGCGACCACCGTCGCGAGGCTTAATGGTGCCGACTTTTCCTTGCTGGGGTTGCTATGGTTGGTCGCGGCGAGCGGGCTGTTTTTACTGGCGGCCCGTGACATGCCGTTCGTCGGTGTCGTTCTGGCGGTTCATCTTGGCGCGGTGCTGGCGCTATTCATGCTGCTACCCTATAGCAAATTTGTTCACGGCGTATACCGCAGTCTTGCGCTGGTTCGTGCCGCAGTCGATGTAGGGCGATCCGCAAATCAGGTTGTTCCTGGCAGATCAGAGAGCGAGCGCTTTGACTATTCTCGGTCATGAATGACCGAGAATAGTCACGTAGCCATACCGGAACTTTCTGGTGGACTATAACCATACCCTAAGAATCAGAACGCACCATGCACATAACGCTTTGTGCGTTCAATGAGATGTTCCCGAATGAGGTTGCCGCGCGGGCATTCTTCGGGAAAACGGGCTGGCCGAATGGCCCGGCATGTTGCCCATTGCGGGACGGTTGGCAATACCGCCTACATGGCAAGAACGAAGTTCTGGCGCTGCAGGGCGTGCGTTAGGGCTGTCAGTGTCACTGCCTAAGCAACCCCTAATCCAGTGGGACGCCTTTTGTGGTTCGGATGCCAGGGACAGCGCCTTGGAAACAAGGAGGTCGACGGCGGTATTTGGCTTGTCAGCTTCATGCGCTGTGATCTGGGCTACATCGATCTGGAGCAGAAAACCTTGCAACCCATCGACAACCCGTTCGGCACGAGGTTGTCACCTATGTCTTAGGAACATTCCATTACCTATGTGTCCGGAACGGACACATAGGTAAAATGGTGCCGGGTGAGGGATTTGAACCCCCGACCTTCGGTTTACAAAACCGCTGCACTACCGCTGTGCTAACCCGGCCGGATATTGTCATTGCGTCGTCGTGATGCGAGGTGCGATGCCGGCATATCATATCAGTGCGTTTCGACAAATGGTGGCTTCCCGCCATGCCCGACAGCCAGATTTGCATGGTTTCCCAGATCGGAAGATACATCTGCGACATCAGAAAAAATCCTGACTGTATGGAGGATGTATGACGACGTGTGACGATAGGATTGCGGTGTGCCTGCCTTCTCATGACCGTGCCATCGATATCACGGCAGAAACATGCCCGATGACCTACGTCTGTACCCGGCTGGCACTCGATGCAATGCAAATCGGCCAAGTCTTGCTGGTCCGCCTGCGGGGCTCCGAGCCACTGAGCAACGTCCCGCGCGCAGCGACCGACCAAGGCCATGACGTGCTGGACCAGATCGATCTGGATGATGGCAGCGCAGTGCTTGTGATCAAGAAAGGCTAGCCCGCATTTCTCATGAGGGGCAGGTGCATCGGGGTTCCGAATCTGCAAAAGTTCTTGTACAACAAAGCGGTTTCGCGAAGCGGAGGAGTGTCCCCGATGCCGACAGAGTGTAGCGCGGAACGGTTTGAATTTGGAGAGGCCGCGGGCCGTGTCGTGGTCGCCGGCAAATCCACCCTGAACCAGCTGGAACCGCGCCGCCCAGAAGCAATCCGATACCATCGGATCAGCCACGATCCGGCCGCCATCGAGGCGCGGTTCGTTGATCTGTTCCTCGACGCCCATCGCCAGCCGCCGACGCAGATCACGCTTGATCTCGACGCCACCGACGATCTGCTGCACGGCCACCAGGAAGGGCGGTTCTTCCACGGCTATTACGACTGCTTCTGCTACCTGCCGCTTTACGTCTTCTGCGGCCGGCATCTGCTGGCGGCCAGGCTGCGGACCGCAGTGGTGCACATCGAGAGCCTCGCCATCGACATCGTCAAGCAGTTCGACAGCGCGACGGGTTTTTGTCGTGCTACCCAGGAGATGGGTGGTTGAGCGCACCTTCGCCTGGTTCAACCGCTGCCGACGCCTGGTCAAGGACTGGGAAGCCACCATCGCCTCGCCCGAGGCGTGGCTGCTCATCGCGTCCATCCGCCGAACCGTCAGACTTGTCGCACGAACATGAAAAAATTAGTCGTAATTACGAGTCAAAATCTTAGAGACGACACTAATAATTATTCTTGAAGTTTGAGCCCAAGTAAAATGGCATCCTGGCCATCGCTATAGTAATCGCGCCTGTGGCCGGCGGCGACAAACCCACAGCGGTGGTATAAGTCTATAGCGATGCTGTTGTTCACGGCCACCTCGAGGAGAAGAACTTCAGCTCCACGGAGGTGTGCCTCCGAGATAACCCGATGGAGCAGAGCCTTACCAAGCCCCCTGCCGCGCGCCTCTGGCCAGACGCCGAGGCTAAGGAGTTCCGCCTCCCCGACTATCGCACGACCCAGCGCAAAACCGCCATCGGCAACAACTCCAAAGCCTCCAGGGTTACTCAGGAGGAGCCGGATCGATTGCTCGCTCCAACGGTCATCGGGAAAGCATTCGTTCTGCAGAAGCGTAATGACGCTCGCATATTCGGTACCAACGACGCGGATCGTTTCGGTCACACTGGTTCCGGCCGAAGTCCGCCGCGCGGTAGTTTCGCCTCTGGAGGATCGACGTAGAGTGGCGATGCAGGCTCGGTCGGTAGTCCAAGGGCGATTTTGTTCCTCAGGGCGTTCGCGATAGCGGTCGGATGTGGGTGCCGAACAGGTGTCAGCAGAACGTCATGTCCTCCAGCGGCAAGGAGCGCCGCGGCGTCGGCGGCCCGCTCACCTGCTAATGCGATTGGTTCGTGGGGGGGGGGGGAGCGAAT
>JAJZCS010000276.1 GCA_021829055.1 Pseudomonadota bacterium | reverse complement strand
GTTAACGACCCTTTTTGGGAAACATTTTTTCCATTGCTGCGGGAACTCGCAGCGGCGCGCCAAATCAGCAAGCGCGTTCTTGTGCCACAGAACAGCGGGATGATTTACTGGATACGGATGTTGCAGCCCCCTTTTTGCATCACTCATTTTTTTAGCCAAGTTTCGCACTTTGCGTGTGTTTTTGGTCGCAAAAATAAGGAAATGGCCTTGGCGCTATCAGCAAGCGGCGTTTTTCTACGAAACGGTTGTGGCACAGACCTGCTTGGGGGAATTCCCCGTCTTTTTGGAGTCTGGTTTGCGATATTAGTAGCCATGTTCATCGGTGTCGGTGATCGCAAGGAGAACGGTAAATCACCCACGTATCCCGGCGCGCCAAAAAACCTGTAGCCTAAAAGTCGCTCAGTGTTAACTTCGTCAACTCCTCGTGCCGTTGCGCCGTTGTGGTAAACAAGGTTTGTGATTGAAATGCACCCCAGCACACCATCTGCACGCCCCGCCCATAACGTTGTTCGTTCAGGCCGCCGCAGGCCCGGCCGTTTCGTTTCTCGTTAAGGCCGCAGCCGTTCGTTTCCCATCGCGCCGCTCCCCTGCTCACCTGCTCACCTCATCTCATCCCCTAAAACCCCGCCATGCCCCATGCTGAATGCCAAATGCAAACCACAAATGACTGCAATTACCGCAACCACTGATCAATACCGCAGCTACTGCCCCCGCCGATAATCGAATCACCTGTCCCTCATCATTGTTCATGCATCCCTGATCATGATGGGCGACCGCAGAATCTCCTGCGCACGCGGTACGTCAGCCAGGCGTACCAAAATCATCTCCCGCAGCAGAGCATCGGGCAATAGATCACCAAATTTCAGGAAATCTGCTGCAGAATCTTTAAGATCCCAGTCCGGCGGCGAACCGGCGTCGCGCAGATCCATTATGGCCCGGCGCAAGCGTTCGATGGAAATATCGGAAGGGAGCCGGATGCAGAAGTTGTCCGTACGAAATGGCAAATCAATGCGAGATCGCAAATACTGCACGACCGTCTGATTCGCAACGAGCCCACCAAACGTCCACCACTCCAGGGACAACCCGCGCCGAACGATCACTGAGCCATCACCGCAGCAAGGCAACAACTCTTGCCGCACTTGAGCCAGTCGATCATTGGCACGACGGGACCATACCGGACTTTCTTCCGTCGATAGCACCACCTCGCGAACTGCCGCACATAACTTTGCCGACAGCGGCACGCTCGAACCAAGCCAGCGGGATCGGCCGGATTCCTGCGCCGGCTCAACGTGCGCGATCTTGCGGACCCAGTCTAAGTGAGTAACCCGCCATCCCCTACCGCCCAAAGCAAGAATTGCCGGACCATCCTTTTTCGCGGTAAACGAAAGTGGGTGGACGAACCCAACTTCAACCCTGCCATACCGCACCTGAAATAGTGGCGCGGAAGTCACAACCGAGAGAAGCTCAGAAAAGTGGCGATGCCCTAATCGGCGTTCCGCCTCCGTGCCGAGATGCAAACGCCCGCCATCGTCACCCAGCAGATTCAGCCTCAAGGCGTAGTCAATAATGGCATCCGCGTGGCCATCCTGCATTTCCGCAAAGGCCTGCACCTTGCCAATCCATGCCGGCCAGTCGCTTCGCACAAACCCTGATTCCTGCAGTACGAGCGTCAGGATTTGTTGAACAAACACATGGTAAGGAATCGGTGGCGGAACGACTTGCTCAACAAAGCCTTGAAACCACATTCCAAGAAGTGCTGCGCTCTGGAGTAGCGCCAAATCGTCCGTCGCCAGAAACAGGCAATTGCGATCAGCATTGTCACGGCGTCCAGTTCGTCCCATGCGCTGAAGAAAGCTTGCGACAGTTGATGGGGCATCAATCTGGATGACCCGATCCAGATCACCCACATCAACACCCAGTTCCAGCACGCTGGTTGCCACGATCACACAGTCGGTTTCCGATGCGAATGCCCGCTCCGCAAGGCGGCGTTGCTCCTTGCTCAAGGAACTATGCGTCACGAAAACCTTCACCTCAAGCTGCTTTAGCTCAACGCCTATCTCCTCCGCTCGGGCACGGCTATCCACAAATACCAGGCGCTTCTCGCCACGATGCAGGCGTGATATCACGACCGCCGCATTCTTGATGGACCCCACAAAGTCCAGTTGGACATCAGCCGCTCCGACCGGCCCCGCCGACGGACACACAACGCAACCTGCCACGGTGCTCCCTGCAGTCAACCAGCGTAATAGTTGCTCAGGATTGCCAACCGTCGCCGACAGGCCAATCCGCTGGAGATCTCGTCCGGCCAGGCGTGAGACGCGCTGCAGCACCGAGAGCATGTGCCAACCCCGGTCGTCGCCGGCAAAAGCGTGCAGCTCATCGACGATAACCGCTCGAGTCTGCGCGAACAGCGCCGCCGGATCGGTCTTTCGTGAAACCAGCATGACCTCAAGAGATTCTGGCGTAGTCAACAGGATGTCGGGCGGCTCCCGGTTGATACGTGCTCTTTCTGCCGGCGATGTGTCACCATGCCAGACTGCACAGGTTCTACCGACAAGATCTGCGTAGCGTTCCAGCCGGACGTGCAGATTGTTCAGCAGCGCCCGAATCGGGCAAAGGTAAAGAACACTTAAGCCGCGCCAATCTTCGCTGAGCATCCGCGAAAAAATCGGCAACACCGCCGCTTCAGTTTTCCCGCCGGCAGTCGGCGCTATGACCACCACATTCTCGCCCCTGAGCACCACAGGAATGACCTGCTCCTGAAACGGCCGCAATTCGCGCCAGCCAAGACTGTTGACCACATGGTGCTGCAAGCCCGGATGGAGAAAATCGAATGCGGCCACTGTTGTCACCTCAGGCCAATTCTATGTCGTCAACACGCTGTGCGGATGCGGCATGGCGCTCCGTGGGCGTAAGCTCGGTGTCCTGAATCGTCAGTTTGTAATGCTGATGCGGATTGAACTCGGGAAACTGATCGACACGATCCAACACATCCGCAACCAGCTTCTTCAGAAAAATGCGCGGTGCCACCCCAACTTTACCGCCCAGTTTACCGGCAACAGCACGGGCCAGTTCATCAATGTACGCATCCCCGACCTTGGCCCCTATACGCTCCGGCGCACTGGCGTGCATCGCATAGATGTCGCGCACCTTCCGGCCCACTTCGCACAATCGCACGAAGTCAAACGCGGGGAGCCTGGTATTTGTGGATAGCCGTGCCCGAGCGGAG
>JAJZCS010000275.1 GCA_021829055.1 Pseudomonadota bacterium | reverse complement strand
GAAGCGCTGGAAGGGCATGTCGTCACGAGAGGTTTTCATTCGGTTGCCGAATTTCTGACGCACGCACAGCGCATCCTTCAACGACGCAAGGCACGCTCCGGCAAGTCTCTGGAGCTGCAGACCAGGCAGATCCTCATCGAAGAGGGGTTCGTGGCGGGCACAGATTTTTCCTACAACGGGGAGTCCGAAGCGGGGAAGAGGCCGGACTTCCTCTTTCCATCTGAAGTGGCGTACAGGAACCATGCGTTTTCGGACGCGCGTCTGCGCATGCTGGCAACCAAGACGACCTGCAAGGACCGCTGGCGTCAGGTACTCAACGAAGCGGACCGCATCCGCACGAAGCACTTGTTGACGTTGCAGGAAGGGGTCTCGGAGAATCAGTATGCCGAGATGAAGTGCGCGGGCGTGCGGCTCGTCATTCCGCAGTCGCTGATGACAAAATTCCCGGAGTCGGTCCGGTCGGAACTGATTCCCCTTAGCGATTTCATTGAATCTGTACGCCATTTGAGCATTGTGAGCTGATTGACCACACTGGCCAATCCACCGGTACGACTTCCACATGTCCATGACCCCATGAGTGATCCGACGGGACCGATCCTTCCCGGATCACGCCCAGACCAGCTTCTGTCATCAGCGCCGGGAACTATGACACGTCGCCGCTCTTGGATTTCCCGCGAACTGGCAGGCAGGTACAAGCCGGAAAAATTACCACACCTGCTCCAGCGTCCTCGGGATCACTGTTGGCGCGGTGTCGCGCGTCGTTTACAAGACGAACGGACCGAGCAAGCATCAACATACGAGAATCTTGGAACGAGTTTAGCTACGCCGCATGAACTGTGCCTTAATGCGGATATTTTTTGATAATTTTTTGTTGTGTCGTATAAGCGTCCGCTTTGCATCAGCTTTGGAGCGATAGATGATCGGAACCCCGAACTTGTCCTCCAACATCACTGAGCGGTAAAGTTTGCCTTTGAAAAGGCGAACATTCCAAACTCCCGACGTTTTTTCCAATTCTGCCGACTTCGCAGCCCCGATGTCTGCGATGGCTTGGTCTGGAAGGCGATTACGTGGCATAACGGTCTCCTTACGGTTGCTATTTAAGCACCATATTGTACTCCTTATAGCTTTCATATGAAACACCATATGTGCGCCATTGTTTTCCGGTCGTAGGTTCAACGCCTGCCATCGCCCCAAAAGTCACGCTATCCCGGCTAAAAGGGGATATCGTCTTCGAAGGTCTCAACCGGCGCGGGTTTCGCGGCCTTAATTCGCGCCTCCAGCCCTCGCAAGAACCTGACCGTATTCGCTACATGATTAAAGATTAGCAGGCTCTCATCGTAGTTGAGCACGACATTGTCATGCGCAAGGCTTTGATCGTTGCGCACGTCGTTGAAGGCTTCCATGACAGAGATGCTCGATTTAAGGATATACGCGGTCATCTTGGATTCGAGGTGCCCGCCGTCCAGCAGTTTCTTGACGTACTCGCCGAACAGGCTATGAAGCGGCTTTTCCCGTGTGACCGTTAGGCCATGCTGCTCGCAGAGGATGCGCATATATTTGATCACGAAGGTGTGCAGCCGATCGAGTGCCGCTTGGGGCTGATTTTTGGTGATGGCGTCGCGAACTTGGACGGCCAGCGCCTCGAAGTCTCGTCCATCTGCCGTAGCGATTAGGGCATCGATTTCCGGGACGGTATTTTGCTGGGCGAGTCTCTCGACAATGCGGCGGCACTCCTCCGGCAGGCTTCCGTCATTCTTGAAAGCCTCCGTTTCGTGGCCGTAGTCAATCAGCGCGCCGATGAGCTTGCCAACAAGATAGTTGGACTCGTGAGCCCAAAAGCCCCGCAGGCGGTTCGCTTTTGAGCCGCTGACAATCTTGTAGCCCGGTTCATAGATCTTGCGGCCGGTGTGCTCGTCGACAAATTCCTCAAATGTGCGGTTGCTGAAATTGAGCACATACCCGCCCGACATGCCGAAAAGTTTTTCGAGCTTTCGCTTTTCAGCGCCCGAGAGGTCCGCCATGCTAAAGTTCAGGCTGTGGCACTTTTTAGCACCCGATCGAGCGTCACGTGGACGACGCTGAGGAACGAGGCAACATCTTACACGCGCTGACCGCCGCCGATGAGCTACCTGGCGTGTGCGCCTTGGGAGGGGAGAGCTTCGGGCGTCGGTCGAACCTCACACCGCGTTTCTGCGCGGCCATCACGCCGACGCATGTGCGCTCGGTGATTAGCGAACGCTCGAGCTCGGCTAGAACGCCGATCATTTGCAACATATTTTGCTGGGTTCTCCTGATGCCAGCATATCTTTGCGGATCACCCGCCGCAACACCCGTTCTAGTGCTCCATCCTGCGCGGACATCTGTTCCCGTAAGGCCGCGTTGATCGCGGTTTGATAATTGCCGCCATGTTTCTGCGCCTTGCTGAGCGCCAATCATGAGACGCCTACCTTGATTTTGGCCTTGTTTTCAAGCACGATAAAAGACATTATCATGCTTAAACGTTCCTGAAGCTTCCCCCTCCGGAGACCCCTCCGCCGGAGACTCCTCCGCCCATGACCGAGCCCACTGAACTGATCCCGGTCCAGAACCAGGGACTGACGACCGCGGGCTTGGCGCCCCCGGACCTGGCGCCCCCAGGGCCGACGCCCACAGGCCTGCCAGGCCTGACCCCCGCGCAGTACGGCGCACTCGCCGCCTTCCCGCCCGAACTCGAATGGCTGGCCAACCTCACCAATCCCCAAACCCGCCGCGCCTACCAAAGCGACGTGAGTGAATTCTCGGCCTTCATGGGGCTGCGCAGGCCCAGGGAGCTGCGCACCGTGACACGGGCACACGTCATCGCCTGGCGCAAGGACCTGGAGGCACGGCCGCGGCAGCGGCCGTTGTCCCCCGCCACCATCCGGCGCAAACTCTCGGCACTCTCCGCGCTGTTCGATTACCTCTGCGAGAAAAACGCCGTCGCCGGCAATCCCGTGGACGGCGTCAAACGGCCACTCGCGAACGGCAACGAAGGCAGCACGCCGGCCCTCGGCGATGCCCAGGCGCGCAAACTGCTCGAAGCGCCGCCCGACGACACGCTCAAGGGCGTGCGCGATCGTGCCATCCTGGCTACCCTGCTCTATCACGGGCTGCGTCGCGCGGAACTGTGCGGACTGCGCGTGAAGGATCTGGAGAGTCGCCAGGGCGTGGCACATTTCCGGATCCATGGCAAACGCGACAAGATCCGGTTTGTTCCC
>JAJZCS010000274.1 GCA_021829055.1 Pseudomonadota bacterium | reverse complement strand
CCAACTCTACCCAAAAATTGCCCCGGTGACCGCCAATCGGCCCGCCTCCGCCAGACTCGTGGCGGTCGCTACGGCAGGCCGATTACCAGCCACCTACACCACCAGCGGGGACACGACCCGCCCAGCGGCACGGTGTTGCCCTGCGCCAGTCCTATGCGCGCGTGGGCAAGATCGCGCTGATCCGTCATCAGCGTTACGCGCAGGCCAGGCAATTCAAACGCGCTGAAAACATTACGAACGCAACTCGGCCGGGTGCTGCGCGACATTCGTCGCAAGATCAAGGACAACGCCGACTTGACCGCGGCTTTTGCAGCAAAACTGTCGCTCGCCGCGCGCGTGCACGCGCAACAACCAAAGCAGCGCGGCCAAAAAGTTTTCAGCCTGCATGCGCCGGAGGTCGAGTGCATCGGCAAAGGCAAGGCCCACAAACCTTATGAATTCGGCGTGAAAGTCTCCCTCGCCACCCCGATACATCGCTGCAAGGGCGGTCAGTTCGTGGCCCATATCGCGGCATTGCCGGGCAACCCGTATGACGGCCACACGCTGGCGAAAGTGGTGCCCGAGATCACCCGGCAGATCGGTGTTAACCTGCAGCGCATCATCGCCGATGCCCGATACCGTGGCCATAACGCGCCCAAGGGCCAGGGCCTGAGCCTGTTCACCTCCGGCCAGAAACGAGGTGTCTCCGACAACATCAACCGAGAGCTCCGCCGACGCTCAGCGATTGAGCTGGTCATCGGCCATCTCAAATCAGGTCACAGAATGGACCGCAATCACCTTAAAGGCCGCACCGGCGACGCCGCCAACGCCCTGCTCGCCGCCGTCGGCTATAACTTCCGCCTCCTGCTCGCCTGGATCAAGTTTCTTTGGGCCTTCATCCAGACCGTCATTCAAGGTAATGCGAAAACCTAATTTGTCTGAAATCAGCGTTCTTCACGGACGACTCGTTATAATCTCCTCAGGCTTGTAAATCCTCCGCGGCATCGTCCACTTCCACCCAAAAACTACATTAAGGGTGGACCAGTTCTAGGGGGTTGGGCCAGTGCAGCCTCATCCGTCTATGTAACGCGGCACCATATTATTGTGCCGGTATGCGGAGTTCGTCAGGAGCAGCCACTGGAACCGGTAGGAAGCGCGCGTAGTCGCGAGGCACCACAATCCAGAAACGTGGCAGAGATCGGTCCCAAGCATTTAGAAGCATTTCAGCGAAGCGGCTTTGCGTTTCGGTTGCGTGTTCGTTGATCAGGTCACGTAGATGCTGGGCCCAGTAGGTTTCAGTAACGCGATGCCAAGTGATACTGTCTGGATTAACGCGCAGATCGAAATCGTCCGCTTCATCATAAACGAATGCTATTCCACCTGTGAAACCGGCGCCGAAATTATTACCAACGGGGCCGAGGATCACGACTGTACCGCCAGTCATATATTCACACGCATTCGATCCTGCGCCTTCTACGACCGCAACTGCGCCGGAGTTCCGGACCGCGAAGCGTTCGCCGGCCTGGCCGGCGGCGAACAAACGACCAGATGTGGCACCGTAGAGCACAGTGTTCCCGATTATCGTATTCTGATTGCTAACAAGAATCGAAGATGGTGCTGGCCGAATCACGATCGTCGCCCCGGATAGGCCTTTGCCAACGTAATCGTTGGCATCTCCAAACACTTCAAGCTTAAGTCCACGAACGGCGAAGGCACCAAGAGACTGGCCAGCTGACCCACGCAACCGAACAGTAACGTGATTCCCTTGGAGGTCCGCGCCGCGGAGATCTCGAACGATTCGGGAGGAGAAACGTGTACCGATGGCGCGCTGTGTGTTGCGGATCCCGTATTGGAGCTGCATTTTTTCGCCACGTTCAAAAAATGGTTGGGCGTCCGAAATCATCTGCGCGTCAAGTGATTCCGGCACCTCGTTACGGCCAACTCGAGTGCAATACCGAGCGTAAGCGCCGGGGTCAGCCTGAGTAAGAATGGCGTTGAGATCGAGGTCGTCAAGAATCTCGGAGCCACGGGAGACCTGCTGCAGTAAATCAGTGCGGCCTATAATATCCTCAAAACGGCGGAAACCCAACTCAGCGAGAATCAGACGGACATCTTCCGCAATGAAGGAAAATAGATTGATCACCCTCTCGGGTGTGCCGTTAAATTTTGCGCGCAGCTTCTCATCCTGGGTGCAGACGCCGACTGGGCACGTGTTTGAGTGGCACTGACGAACCATTATGCAGCCCATCGCCACAAGCGAGGCGGTTCCAATGCCGAACTCTTCGGCACCGAGCATCGCTGCAATAACCACATCGCGACCGGTTTTGATGCCACCGTCAGTGCGCAGTCGTACAGTGTGGCGAAGCCGGTTGAGCATTAGTACTTGGTGCGTTTCCGAGACGCCCATTTCCCAGGGCAGTCCGGCGTACTTGATGGAGCTCTGGGGCGAGGCGCCAGTGCCGCCTGAATGGCCGGAAATCAGTATAGTGTCGGCTTTCGCCTTGGCGACGCCAGCAGCAATTGTACCTATTCCTGAACGTGAAACTAGTTTTACGCAGACGGTTGCAATCGGATTAATTTGCTTAAGGTCGTAGATGAGTTGAGCCAGATCCTCGATCGAGTAGATATCGTGATGTGGTGGGGGGCTGATAAGGGTTACACTGGGTGTAGAGTGCCGTAGCCTGGCGATCAGTTCGGTTACTTTAAAGCCGGGTAGTTGACCGCCTTCGCCTGGTTTTGCCCCTTGGGCGACCTTGATCTCGATCTCACGGCAATTATTAAGATACTCAGCGGTGACACCAAAACGTCCGGAGGCAATCTGCTTGATTGCGGAGGATGCATTGTCACCGTTCGGTCGTGGTTTTTCTCGAGCTGGGTCTTCACCGCCCTCACCTGAATCGGAACGTGCGCCAATCCTGTTCATGGCGATTGAGAGAGTCTCATGCGCTTCCGGACTTAGTGCGCCAAGCGAGATGCCGGGAGCAACCAAGCGCTTGCGGATTTCTGTGATGCTTTCTACTTCGTCAACAGGAACCGGTTTAAGTTTCTCGCGGCGGAAGTCGAGCAGGTCGCGAAGTGCCACTGGAGGATGGCTATTCACTGCATCGGCGTATTTCCGATAGAGCGTAAAGCTGTCAGTGGCGACGGCCGTTTGGAGAAGATGAACCATTTCATCGTCGAAAGCATGAGTTTCTCCGCTACGCCGCAAGCGATACAAACCTCCGACTGGTAAGGTGACAATATCTCCATTCCAGGCGCTCTCATGAAGTTCAAG
>JAJZCS010000273.1 GCA_021829055.1 Pseudomonadota bacterium | reverse complement strand
AACGGGCACCGTGGGCGCTCTTGAGGAAATACTACTTTGGATACTAGATACGAGATCGAGCTTAATCGGCATTACTCGGCAGCATGGGGGCAGAGGTGTGCGCAATACACATGGGATCGAGGGCCGGCGCTGCCGCAACGATGCCAAGTGTTTGAATATGCGCCTTCGGACAGAACCTTTAGCTGGGTTTATGCAACCTGCGGAATGGCGCTCCATACGGAAGCCGTGTCATTGGAACTCTTTTTGTTATCACCGTGCCAAGCGGAAGAGCATGTGGAACTGTTGACTGCTATCGCCCATTTTCATCAAACCGGCGCACGGCTTGACCTTGGGCACACGGTCAACTTTGGGCGGCCTTGGTTAAAGGATTCTCGGTGTAGTTTCGGGTTGATCTCACTGCCGTACCCGTTCGATCCGGCGCTTGAAAATGCGAGCATTGTGGGGAAAAGAGTTCGTGCGCTCTGGTTGTTGCCTATCACCTCCGATGAACGGTCATTCAAAGGCTCATCAGGCTTGTCGGCTTTGGAGACACTCTTCGAGCAGCGGCAGTTCAATTATCTCGATCCCCTGAGACGTTCAGTAGTCGAAATGGCTCATTCCTCACCGTGATGTTTTTCGGGGGGCATAGTATGCCGGGCGATCAAAGGGAAAATGCGGAAGTTGTGGAACTCCAAGCAAGAGCGACGAGCCTGTTGCGGGCGGCTCACGGACGCGCTGATTCCCTCCGGACTGCAATCCTGTCATATCTCCAAGAGGGCTACCGGCTGGGTTTAGGTCCAAGCGAATTGACAGACTACTTCTGCGTCTCGACCCCCAATATTGTTGAGGCAGCGGGTTACGCGGATGCCGCCGGAGATGAGGTTGTGGCTCTCTTCGACGAGCTTCATGAGCAGTTCCGACGCAATGTTCGGTGATGTGTGGTGGTGCGACGAATTGCGAGACCATGTTGCCGGAACCCGGAAGAACCTGGCCGTAGGGTTGGGTTCTGCGTAAGTGCCGGCAAAAGCATCGGATACACCATTGCAGGTTCTGCTCCTTTATCGTTGCCTTATGCTCTCCCGGTGCTTTTGTTTTTAGTCGCCGGTGTTATGGCAACCGCCGCACGATGACCGAAGTTTACAATGGAGATGGTTCCGCTCGATCGCCGCGGTGGGAGTGTTCCCTCATCCTGCGGGCTGACAGCCCGCCACAGCGCCGTTAAAATGTTGTGCATGTCGGCAGCTAAAGGAAAAATCATCCCCCCGCGTTCCGCGGTCCGGCCCGGCGCTTGGCTGGTGCCACTGCTTCTTGCCTTGGCAGTTTTCGTCGCCTCGCCCGTATTGGCGAAAATGCCGCACGCCCCGCGAGGCCGCACCGGGGAAAATGCCTTGGCTGGTACTGCCGCGGTGACCGGTGGCGGCTCGGTTTTCAATGCTCCTGCACTGCAAAATCCCGGAACGGTCGATTTCTCGGGCGATCCCTATGATTTCCAATATGAAAATCTCTCGCAGTCTCCGGGCGCAAGCGAGGGGGCATATTTTGGCACGGGCCTGATGTTCGCCGGGGGACCGCTGACGGCGGGCAGCGCGGCGTTGCGGAGTGTTTACACCGCCGCGGCGGGGGTTTATGGGGCTGTGCAGGGCAGCACCAGTGCGGTGAACGCAGTCAACGATTTCCAGAGCGGCAACACGCTGGGCGGCAGTTTGAACGCGGCGTTCGCAGCGTTGAATTTCGGCGGGGTCGGATTCAGCGCAGCCTACCCAGCACAAAGCATCACCGGCCACGTGGACAACACCGGCAATCTGGTGGACGCGCTTGCGAGTTTCGCCCCGGTGAGCGCCGTACCCCGCACGGTTTCGCTGAACGTGCTGAACCCGGAATTTACTCCCACCGCCGCAGTGACATCAACGGGCACCGTGGGCGCTCTTGAGGATTGGTCGAACGTAGATTATGCAGCGCGGTACGCAGCCCGGGACAACGCCTGGGAAACCGATAACGCCATCAATTTCCACGGCAACTCCATCAATTCACCTCGTACGGCGTATCTGTATCGCCTTGAGACCAAGGGCGGCCAATTCCTGAAGTGGGGCATCACGCAGAATCCGGCGACACGGTATTCCAAGGCGTTCATGGCCGATAAAAACATGATTCCATGGGCAAGTGGGCCACGCTCCAACATGCTCCTTATGGAGCGAGGGTTCGTCGAAACTCAGCCCGGACCATTGAACTTCGAACCTTGGGCTGGATCTCGACTGGGAGGCCAGCCATGATCACCATCGGCGTTAATTATGGCGGCCCGGAGCAAAAGGGAGCGGGCATTTATAATCTGCTCAATGCCGCAATGAACGCCATTGCGGACGAGCGTGGCCCGTGGGTGGGCGGGGATGACTTTAGCCCCGGCGATCCCCAGCCCGCTACTGGAAAGTACTTCAATGTCGGTTCGGCTCCCGCAGTGAACGTGATTTTCTATGTCCCTGGATCGGTGTTAACCTATAGCGATCTGAGGCAAATTGAACCTGCCCGATTTTCGCGCAAGCAAAAGCTGCTGTTGGTAGCCGTGCCAGTGCCACCCGAGATTGTCAATTCCGATAAGGCTCTCGACTTCGTGATCGACGCGTTGCATAAAGCCAACGCCATCGCTGCGGAGGTGTTTGCCAAGAAGAATGTCGGAACCTTCGATCTTCAAAAGGCGGACGCCATCGTCGAGAAAGCGAAGGCCGAAATCGCCACCGGCAGGTATGACAAGCAAGTTGCGGATGCGATCGCCAAAGCGAGCCAGCACACGCAGGCCGCTCTGCAAGCAATTGCCAAAGCTAAGGAAGGAGGTGCCGAAAGCGGAAAATAGGCTGAGTTGATACGGGTCTCTTGCCGCAGAGAATGAAATCCCCGTGGGAACGAACCTCACCCGTAATTTCGGCGGTGAGTCGGACCTTTACGGGCGTAGCTGGACAACCGAGCCTGTCAATCTGCAGAGCCGTAATGGTCTGGGCTTAGAAACAGAGAACAGTGCAGAGTTTGTCGCGCACGGAACTGTCATTGATAACGCAGACATTACGACGCAGGAGGCGTCTTCATGGGGCCGGTTTGCGGGAGGCCAGCAGGAAACAATAGTCCCGTTCTCTAGGGCGCAGATCCAGCTTGACGCGGTCACAATGCCAGATGAACCGCTACCGTGGGATTTGCCTACTGATCCATATCCACTACCAGGAGGAAACTGATCATGCGGCGAGTTACTGTCAAATGTTGTGGGCGAAAGAATTTCAGGCGGCTGATTTTTTGATCCCGTCCTCGTAGATAATTCCGACGACAACATCCTGCATCTGCTCGGCTCCAT
>JAJZCS010000272.1 GCA_021829055.1 Pseudomonadota bacterium | reverse complement strand
GGCCTGGCGAAACCCGACATTTCGATTCTGTCCGAAGAGTTTCTGGCGGAGGTGCGCGGGATGCCCCAGCGCAATCTCGCGGTGGAGCTTCTCCAGAAGCTCCTCAAGGGTGAACTCCGAAACCGCATCCGTAAGAACGTCGTCCAGGCGCGTTCATTTGCGGATCTCCTCGAACAAACGATTCGCCGCTATCAGAATCGAGCCATCGAAGCTGCGCAGGTCATCGAGGAGCTGATTGACCTAGCCAGAGACATGCGTAAGGCGAACGCACGCGGCGAGGCTCTTGGCCTCACCGAGGACGAAGTCGCCTTCTATGATGCCCTCGAAACCAACGACAGCGCCGTCAAGGTGCTCGGGGAGCCGACGCTCCGGGCAATCGCTCAGGAGCTTGTGAAGACTGTTCGCGCTAATGTGAGTATCGATTGGACGGTGCGAGAGAATGTAAGAGCCCAGTTGCGAGTTTACGTGAAGCGCATTCTGCGGAAATACGGTTATCCTCCGGACAAGCAGGAGCGGGCAACGCAGCTTGTTCTGGAACAGGCGGCAGTACTTTCAGAAGGGTGGGCAATAGCGACTTGACCCCACTGACAGCGCCTTCTGTGCTCAGTGGCAACCCGGCATCCACCGAGCTGGTGGCGCGCCAGAGCGTCCGCAGAATTTAATACACCTCGCCAGTTCTCTGTCCCGCTGATTCGTAAGGCAAGCCTTCGCAGATTTTCCAGGATGGCGTCGGCTGATGCGGCCTACACGAGGGGCTGGCAGTGCTTGTTGTACTGAGTAACAAAAAGTGCGACCTTGTCAACGAGATCTTTGGTGCTGCTGAAGGAGCGCGACGAATGCCGTTATCGGTGATCAATCCAACGAATCGCTCGACCTGATTGAGCCAGGAACTGTAGGTTAGGATAAAGGAGATATCTGAGCGGGGATGTCGTGCGCGCCAGTTTGAACTAACGAAAGTCATCGTACTCGCAAGCCGGGTGATTTATGACTGCAACCGCGCACAGAATAGTTCTTGATTAATTAGTATTGCGGAGGAAAGGGGTGGTGAAGTTAACAGCGGATGAGCGGGCGGATCCGAGCGTCTGCGCGCGTATCGTCGATCAGATATTCCATGAAGCGAACATCGGAAGTCATGCTCGCCGGAAATGTCTGCGCTTTCTAGCGGACTCAATCGCTTACGCCGCCGCACATTGGCCCGATCGCTGGTCTGTCACGCTGTATTCAGACTACATTCGATTCAACGTGGGCTGGGTAGAGGCCATGGTGCTGGGGCCGAAAGTCTTGACAGTACTGGTAACCGGCTCGGACATCCCGAAAGGTGTGAGGCTGGGGCGGCCGTACGCACGCGCACGAGGAGCACGGGGCGCAGCAGTGCCGTTTCACCGCGCAAACGCCTTAGTGCCACGCATTCAGCATACACATCGAGAAGCGATGCGCGCGGCAGCAACATGGCGAACTGGCCCCGGGACGCGTAATGCGCATTCTGCAGGCGTGATTACCTACCTGTGGCGGACTTTGGGCCTGAGGACCAAGGCCCCAGGCATCGAGAGCAAGCTGGCTGGCGCACCGTCGCTGCATATCGTTCAGGGTGGCGTAGAGAACGGGGACAAGCGCTGGCTCGAGCGGGCGACAGGTCGCGACCTTGTGGCTAAGAACTGGGTCGTCCCTAAATCCGCGCGAGTGGGTGATAGTGTTGTGATCTACATCCGAGGCCATGGATGTTTCGCTACGGGGAAGATCTCAAGTCCACCTACACCGCGGACCGACAGGCCAAATCGCTACGGCGCGGCTATAGACTCGGTGCGCCTGATTGATCCGGCCGTTTCGTTGGAAGTCTTGCGACGGCGGATGCCGGAATTTCAGTGGGCAACTTATCCGCGTAGCATTACGACACCTAGCAAACCTATCGCCAAGAAACTCCTGACAATCATTGAGGTTCGTCGCAAGCAAAAAGGTGCGGACCTTGAGCACGAAGAACTCAAGACGTCGAGCCTGGAGGAGCTGCGCGCTGCTGCGCTGGCCAAGGCCGTACCGGCAGCGAATGCACACCAGAGGAAAGTGATTCAGCGCAAGCGCGAATGGGCGATCAAGGCGTACGTCCTGGGCCGTGCTGACGGCTGCTGTGAGTATTGTCGCGAGGATGCACCGTTTCGAACCGAGAAGGGACAGCCTTATCTTGAGTGCCATCATATTTTGCGACTGGCAGACTGCGGACCCGACAGCCCATACAATGTGATCGGCGTCTGTCCGAATTGTCATCGGAGGGCACACTTCGCGTACGGTCGACGGAAGATCAAAGATCAGATGAAAAACAGAGTGAGAGGCATCGAGGCGCGACGCACTCGCGGCAGAAAGTAAAGTGATCGAACTGAGCAGCGTGAACACAGCTTCGTTTCGAGGGAGAATTCCTGACACACTTGTTGCCTCAAATCGCGGCCTCTGAGCTCAAAAAGCACGCCTGTAAGTGCGTGAGTTTACTGGAGGTGCGTGGCGTTCCCTGATGGTCCACACCGCTATTTCAGCCATTGGTCCCCGTGCCGCATAAGGGGGCGCTGGAATGTCGGCATGGTGTGCTAGGTTGACCTCCGTGGACTTTTATGCGCGAATTTTCGGCTCGGGCAAACGCTACGAAGTCGCATCTAACGAATTGCCCGCGGCAGTTCAACCTCATATGTGGATGAAGCATGTGTTTTGAAAACTCTTACAGCAATCCCAACTGCAATACGCGCCGGAAATTCTCATTCGGAGTGGCAGATCGTCTACGGGCAAGTGCTTTTCACGCTCGCATGCCCGAGTGCTCTCGCCTGCTTTGGGGCAAGGCAATTGGAGGACTTTGATGGCATGTCGCGCCACCTGAAGTCTAAGCTTGGACCAGTTAGCCCGTGTTCCGCGGACTTAGGGGTGTCGCGGACTCAACCCTGTCGTTTGGACCATGTTGGACCAAAATTGGACCAGTAAAGGGTGTTTTCGGGCTTCCTTGGGCTTCCGCGAGCTTCCCTTGATTTCCGCTAAGTGCCTGAATAATATAGATTTCGAAAATTAGTCCCCGTCTAGTCAGTAGACCGTATAGGTTCTGAAAATCCGCGTGTCGGTGGTTCGATTCCACCTCTGGCCACCATAAAATCAATGACTTAGGGCGGCAAATGATTTCTGCGTCTTTGCATGGCAGCGCCTTGGCAGCGCCCTCGCTCAAAGGTAAGCACCCCGGCATCCCCGTCATTGCACGGGGCGGCGTGACGGCATAGGGGTTCCGGCGAGGCGATGGGCGATGGCGGCCCGGCCTTCAGGCCAGAGGGGCCCGAGGGCGCCGGGCAAGGATCA
>JAJZCS010000271.1 GCA_021829055.1 Pseudomonadota bacterium | reverse complement strand
GCCCTCGATACGCAGCTTGGGCTAGGCGCATTCATCCAAGGAACATATTCCGGAGTATCAAAGAGTGTTCACTGGGATGGTGCGGATATCCGGCTTGCCCGTCCCGCTATGCTGTTCGGCAAACCGTTGTTTTTTGGCCTTACATTCAACAACGCCCCGACGATCACGGACCTATGGAACACGATACCTGCCTGGGGCTTCCCGTATATCCACTCAAACGTGCAACCCGGACCCATCGCGGATGATCAGATCGATGCCTTAGGCGGCGAAGTCTACGGTCTCGGTGCGTACGGTGCCCTGAACATCACGCCAGCAGATATGATTTACACTGAAGCTGACCTCTACAAATCGCTTCCTAACCACCTCAGCTACGCACTCGGCGTTGGGCCATCACCGCGCGTTGACGGAATGATTCCCTATGTCAGGCTTGCATTCCAGCATACCTGGGTGAACAACTCGTTCGAGGTCGGGTCATACGCATTATTTGACCGCCCCTACCCATCGGGCATGCTCAACGGACCAACCGATCGAATCCTCGACCTCGCTGCAGACTCGCAATTCCAGTACATCACGGCGAAGCAAGCACTTTCGATCCAAGCAAATTTCGTTCACGAGTCGCAGGATTGGAGGGCAAGCTATCCGCTCGGGATTACGGCGAATCCTTCCGATACACTAGACCTACTAACGGTGACTGTATCTGAACTTCTGTTTCAAAAATACGGCATTACCGAGTCTTTTCGCACAGTTTACGGCAACGCTGATCCGCGGCTGTATACAGCATCTCCAATTGGTGGCAGCGCAAACGGCAAACCAGACACGAACAGCTGGTCAACAGAACTTGACTATTACCCGTTCAATAATGGCGGGCCCAAGTGGCTGCCGTGGTTGAACGCTAAATTATTTGTGGTCGACACGTTTTATCCCATGTTCAATGGATTGGCCCACAACTACGATGGCTTTGGTCGTAGCGCTGGTGCCAATGACACGCTTTTCGCTGGAATCTGGGTGGCGTTTTAAATGGAAGCTTCCCTATTCCACGCACAAAAAAGGAATTGGAGATGAGAGCGACAATTCTTTTTATTGTCATAGCGGCAAGCATATCCACGGCCAGCGCTTCGAACGTGTCGCCTAATGCTGCTGACGGAAAAGCAATTTTCGCGGCACAATGCTCAGCCTGCCATAGCGTTGTGCCTGGGCAGGGCAACATTGGTCCGAACCTCGCAAGGGTTTACGGGGAAAAAGCAGCTAACATACCAGGTTATGCCTTTTCTCCAGCTTTAAAGGCGGCTCATATTATTTGGACGGCTACAGCGCTTAAGAAATTCCTTTTAAGTCCGCAAATGGACGTTCCTGGAACCAAGATGCCCTTCATGGGGATGAGAAGTACCGCAAAACGCGCTGATATCGTTGCATACTTGGCGTCCCTAAGAAGAAAAGGAGGGTGACTTATACCCCGATTCCGTGAGGATCCGGTTGGGTTTTGCCGAACGGCGCGGGATGGTTTGGCGGCCAATCGGTTGCCCGCGCCGTGCGAATGCGTTGGTTCTGCTGGATGACGGCATGAGCTACGCGGCGGTCGCCAGGGTTCTGCTGCTGGACGACGACCCGGCCCGGGCCTGGCGTCTGCTGTATGAGAAAGACGGGATCGATGGGCTGGCAAGCCTTGGCTACGAAGGCAGCGCGTGCCGGCTGGACGGCGAACAGCAAGCCAGGCTGATCACCTGGATCACTGCGCCCCTGCCGCGCTCGACGCGCGCGATGGGCGCCCGGATTGCGGCGGAATTGGGCATTGACTACCAGGGCCGCTCCGGCCCGGTCGCGCTGCTGCACCGGCTGGGCATGGAGCGTCGCAAGCCGGGGGCGATATCGCACCAGCTCGCCCCCGAGAAGCAGGCGGCGTTCATCAAGGCGTATGACAATCGGCGGAACCGGCTTGAAGCCGATGAGGCGGTTCTGTTGGGGAATACGGTCTCTCCGACCCACACGGTGCGGCCGGTTGGCTGCTGGGCGCCGAAAGACGTGCCGGGCGCGGTGGAACAGAGCAGCGGGCGCGACCGCCTGAATATCCACGGGGCGCCCGACCTTGAAACCGGCCGGACGGTCATGAAGGATGTGTTGACGGTGGATGCCGCGAGCACGATCCTGCTGCTGACGGCGATCGAAGCGATGTCTCCCGGCAAGCGCCTGATCCACCTCTTCCTCGACAACGCCCGATACCATCACGCGAAGCTGGTGCGGGAATGGCTGAAGCCGACGGGCTGCCGGATCAAGCTGCACTTCATTCCGGCCTACTACCCGCACCTCAATCCGATTGAACGATTGTGGGGGCTGATGCACAGACACATCCGCCACAACACATGCCACGCCAGCTTCAGGGATTTCAGCATCACAATGTTAAATCTCTCGCGTTGCGATGTGCCCAAAAAATGGAACGCCTGGCGGGACGCGGTCACCGATAATTTCCGGATCATAAAACCCAACAAAATACCGTGTTCTTACTTGAATAGGGTAACATCGTCATAGGACGACACTTCAGAATGAAGGACAAGCTATCATGATTGAGAATTGGATAACGCTTATTGACGCGATGGATAAGGGCGTACGGGACATGCGGGAAGCAGCACCCGATGTTATGAAAGCCTTTAGTGGTATTGCTAAAGCCGCCCACGGTGGCACCGCCCTGGACTACAAAACCAAAGAACTGATCGCTCTCGCAATAGCGGTTGCCACTCGCTGTACGCCATGCATCGCCTATCACGCGCGCGATGCTGCCCGTGCCGGTGCCACTCGTGCCGAGATCGCCGAAACGCTCGGCATGGCGGTCTACATGGGAGCAGGGCCTTCGGCGATGTACGCTGCCGAAGCTCTGGAAGCCTTCGACCAGACCAGCAGCAAAAACTGATCGAATGTTTCCTGGGCCAAGTCCTGTTTCAAAACCTAAACGACACTGTTCACAGGTTCCGCGCAAACTGAGGCGTTTGACCATCGTCGCGAACGCATTGGCGTTCAGTGGCTAACGCTTGACGTGTACGTGGCACCACAATCCTCCCATGTCGTCTCGCCGCCATTGCACCGCATAGGCGGTGGGGCTTCTACCTCTTTACCTTCAACCCGACGTTTTAACTAAATGGAATACAAAATCCCTGCATTTACCAGGGTAATTTCTGATCCTGTTTTGACGTCTACTGGACGCGCATGGTTTCGCTCCCGAGGAGTTGGAAGGCGGCCTCCTGCAGTGTGGTTGGCTTGGCGAGATTGTCACTGGTGTGGATCCCGCCGCCAAGAAAAGGGCGGCACGGGAGGCCGTCACGGTAAAGGCGCTTTGCGAGC
>JAJZCS010000025.1 GCA_021829055.1 Pseudomonadota bacterium | reverse complement strand
GATTTGAACTCCTGCCGCGCCGATGGGTCGTCAAGAGAACCTTTGCCCGGCTCAGCCGATGCCGCCGCCTCACCAGGGATCTCGAAACAACCATTGCCAGTGCAACCGCAGCGGGGCTCCTCACCCACACTCCCCCCGCTCACAAAAAAAATCGTACGCCAGAGATCGAAATACTACCCTTCAGAGTCAGGGTCTAAGGCGTATGCCGATATTTCCTGCAAAAGGTTGGCTAGAAAATCCGTGGTCCCAAGTGTCCCGCATCACGTTTCGGCGCAACCATCATGGCACCAGGCACTGAAACGTACACATCAAGATGGTCAGGTGGTCATTTCAACAAGACGCTGCACAATGTGCTCGAACATGTCCTGAGTAAGGCGCCCGGTATTGGTATTTAGCCGAGAAACATGAAAACTATCGACCAAAGAAGCCCCTGAGGGCAATATCTGCTCTTGCCCATGGCGAAACGCCGTAAAGCTCCGCGGTAGCTGAAACGCATGCAGGACAGCCTGATGAGCAATGGAACCAAGGGCCAGAATTGCACGCGGCTTCACATTCGCAATCTCGGCCCGAAGAAAACCATTACACATTCGGATCTCGGCGGGAAGCGGCTTGTTCTCAGGAGGCACACAGCGGACGGCGTTCACAATCCTGCAATTCAGGAGTGCCAATCCGTCGTCGGGCCGCGCACCATAGCAGCCCTGCGCAAAACCGAACTTTAACAACGTGCGATAAAGAAGCACGCCTGCGAAATCCCCGGTAAACGGTCGTCCCGTTTTGTTCGCGCCACGTAGCCCGGGAGCAAGCCCCACGACCAGCAATCTTGCTGTCGCCGGGCCAAAGCTAGGCACGGGCGCATTATGCCAATCAGGAAATTTGCGGCGATTTTGCTCTCGAAATCCTACCAGCCTTGGGCACAGGCCACAATCAGGGCCAGGTGTACAAATCACTCCCCCTCGTCCTCATCGTGCCCCGGCCGTACCCGCGGGTCAGTCGGCCTCCTGGTAAACTCTCCTGCGATATCGGCCAGCTCAACAAACTGGTCCGCTTGCCGTCGCAACTCATCCGCGATCATAGGAGGAGACGTTTTTACCGATGAAACCACCGTCACGCGCACGCCGCGACGCTGCACAGCTTCGACTAACCGACGAAAATCCGAGTCGCCTGAAAAAAGCACGACATGGTCGAGATGGTCTGCCAGTTCAAGCATGTCGATTGCGAGTTCGATGTCCATGTTTCCCTTGACCCGTCGCCGTCCACTGGCGTCCGTGAACTCCTTGGCCGGCTTAGTAACTAAGGTATAGCCATTGTATGCTAGCCAGTCGGTCAGCGGCTTGAGTGGCGAATATTCCTCAGTATCAAGCAGTGCCGAATAATAATATGCTCGGATTAAATTTACGCGCCGAAAGAACTCCAGTAGCCTTCGGTAATCGACATCAAAACCGATTGCCCGCGACGCCGCATAGAGGTTCGCGCCGTCGATAAACAAAGCGGTCTTATCCTGTGGCAACAGCCGCATTGCAATTTTTTCCTTCTATAAAAAGGCGAGCCGATGATATGGGCGTTCTTTCACGCGCGGTATAATTTTCCCCGTGCCAGAGGCAAAGAATAAGCTAAACTACGCGTTCTGAATAGGCTAGATGACAACACGGATGGATCCAACCCTTATCGCATTCGGCGCTAATCTTCCCGCTCCCGACGGTAGCTGTCCGCTTATGACCTGCCAAGCTGCGCTCGTTGCCCTCCGGGGCGTCCAAGGCCTTAGATTCGTATCGGTATCCCGTTGGTATCGCACCGAACCGATCCCGCGCCGCCCAGGTCAGCCGGACTTTTGCAACGGCGTCGCGCGATTCGAGACCGGCATCGATCCAGAACGTTTGCTTACGGAACTGCATGACGTTGAGCGCCGCTTTGGCCGCACTCGTTCCACGCCAAATGCTGCGCGTACCATTGATCTCGACCTCATCGCGATTGGCCCTTTGGTGCGCAATGCCACAGCTCCTATCATGCCACACCCACGAATGCATGAGCGGAGGTTTGTACTCGAGCCGCTCTGCGACGTTGCAGCGGACTGGATTCACCCGATACTGGGTCAATCTGCGGCCTCTCTTCGTAATTCCGTCGCAGCCGCCGACAGCCAGAGAATCGCGCTTTGGTCTGACTGAGCGTGTCAACCAAGCTAGGTTCGTCACTCCCAACCGCTTTATTCTTTTATGCCTTAGGGCACTATCAAGTTGGCGTAGCGAGCACCATAATCTGGTGCTTTGGTCTGACCTGACATCCGGGCCGCGTTACATGTCACCCCATCGAAATAGGCGTTGTGCAATCGCGGGTCGGCGGTGGAACCCCTCCCACCGGATCGGCTGCTGAGCACCCTTCGCTCGCGGAACTGGCGCACCAATTCGGCGAGGACTGACGCCTTCGGCTGGAACACGGAACCGATAGACAGCGCACGGCGCTGTCCGATGTTCCGTGCCGCGTTGACATCGGCGTTCATCTGTTGGCCGCACCATAGACACCGGACGGTACTCTGTGATGGGCGATTTCGCTTGTCCACGTATCCGCAGCATAAGCATGTCTGCGACGTGTACGCCGGGTTCACCTCTTCTGTTGTGATCCCGAAGCGATCCTGGAAGTCGGCCAGCTTGCCCAGGATCACAGCGCGACCGCAGTTCTGGATGATGCGGTTCAGGCGACTAGACAGCGCCGGGCGCTGGAAATTGAGCCGCTCGAGAACAAGGGCAGCGGGCCGCTTGGCGGCGACGAGGGCGTCCAGGACGCGCCCAACCTCCGTCCTGATCCAGCCTCGAAGGGAAGCAACGGCCTTGCGGTAGCGGGCGCTGTCACGCGGCTCGCGACCACGACACTGCTGGCCGCGAGCGATGCTCGTGATGCGCTGGTCATAAGCGCGAAGCGCCTTCAGCCACCCCTTCCCAAGAAGGGAACCGTCGTCTCCGGCGAACAGGGCGGACAGCCCTCAACGCTTCCCATCAATCCAATCAACGGGAAACAGCGAATCACGACTCACCGCGT
The DNA here is from genome assembly GCA_021829055.1 of Pseudomonadota bacterium. Lineage (GTDB taxonomy): Bacteria > Pseudomonadota > Alphaproteobacteria > Acetobacterales > Acetobacteraceae > Acidiphilium. Next base: position 11,665 of record JAJZCS010000025.1, on the reverse strand, counting down.
CACGGAAATCCACCACGAGCCAAAACCTGAAGCAGGTCCGCAGATCTCCAACCGTTCCGGTTGCACTACGGGCGCGACTGTTCGTACCCACAAAATTCTTGGTCTTGTGTCCCGGAATGGCGCAACTTCCAACAAAAGTTGGTCCATGTTTCTGTATTGGAATCAAGCCATTGAAGCGTGCTCATAACCTTTCCGGCGAGGGGAAATTTCTGATGCTGTTGTGCTGCTTTCACACCAGGCACAAAGACGCCGCGATAGCAAGGAAACGTTCCACCTCACGTCCTCTCAACGTCGTTGAGGCTAAACTGCTGAGTTTCCTCGTCATACGAATAGATTTCGGCGTAACGCCCCCAAGAAATTGCGGTTCGCAAGGTCTCCTCGGCGCGCTCCGGCGACATATGGTCCTCAAGCTCATCGCGGAAACGCACAGCCGACGCTCGATGATTCCATCGCTCGTCAAGCACTTGCCTGATCGCCGCGACCAGCTTGACGTGCGCAAGGGCCGCCTCCGCAAAGGTCTTCTTGCGTCGATCAATGCCGGCATGAACAAAGCTGCGCCCTTGTTCGGTAAGGCGAATGTCTCCCTCTTCAAGCTCGGCAAAACGCAGCAGTTGCAAGGTTTCACCAAGTGGCAGGAGTTCATCCGCCTCGTACTGTAACACGGCAGCTAATGCCGGCAAATCAGCACGGCCATCATACGGTGGGCCTGCAAGCGTTTCCATCAGGCCTGACATTAGATTTGTCCCAATCGGATGAAGCGGCGTAGCAAATCCTGTAGTCGGCACCGCAGTTGCCCGCAGATCGGCTGGGCTCTTGCGCCTTGTCATTACTGCATAGATATCATCAACAACTTGCCGGAACGCCGGATCCAGACGGTTGCGCGGATGCGCGAAGTGAATTGCGATCTCATGGGCAACCCGACCTGGATCAGAAGAAAACACCAGAATACGGTCGCACATCAATACCGCCTCCTCGATGTTATGGGTAACCATGAGCATCGACTTCACCGGCAATTTTCCGTCGGACCACAAATCGATCAGATCCGTACGAAGCGTCTCCGCGGTCAATACGTCCAGCGCGGAAAACGGCTCATCCATCAACAACAGATCTGGGTGGGTAACCAGCGCACGAGCTAATCCGACGCGCTGACGCATCCCTCCCGACAACTCCTTTGGGTAAGCGCCCTCATAGCCGCCCAGTCCGATCAGATCGATAGCCGCCTCTGCACGACTTTTTCGTTCGCGCCGCGCGACCCCTTGGGCTTCCAGACCGAGTTCGACATTCTCCTGCACTGTCAGCCACGGGAAGAGTGCGAAGCTCTGAAACACCATTGCTACCCCGCGCACGGGACCACGCACCAGTTCACCCTGCCACGTCACTTCGCCATTTGTCGGCCGCAACAATCCCGCAATAATACGCAACAGCGTTGATTTTCCGGAACCGGACCGCCCAAGTAACCCCACCACCTCTCCTTCGCTGAGGCGAACGTTAACGTCGTCAAGGACAATCAGTTCGTTATTGGCCTCTTTTGGATATGCTTGCCGACAGTGGCGTACTTCGACCAGGGTGCGCGTATTGGCAGACCGATCCATCGCGGTTCCTTATTGTCCGAGATTTGTCCGGCGGCTTGCATAGGCGTAGAGAGGGCGCCAAACTAGCCGATTGAAACTGAGGACGAAGACCGACATTACGGCGACACCCAGAACAATATTGCTGGCGCTTCCCCGGCTCGTGGCGTTGGCAATATATGCGCCAAGCCCCTGCGCCACCAAGGTCGTTTTCCCCCAGCTTGCCACTTCCGCTACAATCGAGGCGTTCCATGCAGCGCCCGTCGCAGTAAGCGCGCCGGTAACGAAGTAGGGTAAGATCCCGGGAATGATGAGGCGGCGCCACCATAACACTCCGCCAAGTCCGAAATTGACTGCCACTTCCTTCAAGTCACCAGGAAGTGCCGCCGTGCCCGCAACGACGTTGAACAGGATGTACCATTGGGTACCAAGCACCATAAGCGGCGTCAACCATATATTTGGAGCCAGGTTAAACGCAACAATCCCCGCCACCACGAGAGGAAACAGCAAATTTGCCGGGAAAGCGGCAAGGAATTGGGCGAGCGGCTGCACCAAATTAGTCGCTTGTGGCCGTAGGCCCACCCAAACGCCGACTGGCACCCAAATCGCGCAGGAAATCGCCAACGCGGCAATCACTCGGGAGAGCGTAAAAATCGCGAGAACCAAACAGGTGAGCAGATCCGACCAATGCAGATGCGCCGCACAGAACACGAAGATCCGATCAAGTGCATACACCGCCACGGCCCCCACGACCACGCAAAAAAGTGCGTCTTCTACCCATGATAAGGCGCCACCTCGGGCAATCGACTTGAATGTTCGTTCTGCTCGACCAAGCCGCAAACGACCAATGAGCGCAATGCGATCACCCAACCAAGCGACTGATTTGCGAAGCATAAATGTTTGCCGGAATAGCTTCAGGACCCACGGTTTGACTTCAACTGAGGCCTGTATGGTTTCAACGCGGAACTTGCTGGACCAAGCGACTAACGGCCGAAATAGTAACTGATCGTAAAGCAAGATGACGACCAACATCGCCAACACAGCATATGAGATGGCGAGCAGATCGCGTCGTCTCAGCGCGATGGCGACATACGAGCCGATCCCCGGAAGCGTAAAGGTCGTATGGCCAACGGTGACTGCCTCAGACGCCACCACAAAAAACCACCCCCCTGACATCGACAGCATCGTGTTCCAGACCAAGCCCGGAACAGCAAAGGGTACATCGAGCCGCCAAAAACGCTGCCACGGCGAAAGCCCAAAAATACGGCAGGCTTCATCCAAATCCAGGGGTTCGGTGGTCAGCGATTGATAAAAACTGAACGCCATGTTCCATGCTTGGCTTGTAAAAATAACAAATATAACGGCCAGTTCCGCACCCATCTCCTGCCCCGGAAATAGGTTTAGGAAGAAAAGCACTGTAAACGACAAGAAACCGAGAATCGGCACAGATTGCAGGATGTCCAACAACGGTATGATAATGGCTGCCGCACGCCGACTTTTGGCAGCCAGGGGGGCAACAGTGAAAGTGAACACGAGAGACACCAAAAGCGCCGCGAACATTCTCAAGGTGGTGCGTAGCGCATAGCCGGGTAGATATGCAGGATCGAGATGAATCGCGGTTACTTCAGCTGCGGTAAGTGGCGCAAGAGTACCACGCACAACAGAAGCCACACCAACCAAGCTTCCAAACACGATTGCCAGAGCCGCCACATCCCATGCATTAGGTAGGCGTCTTCCTTGAGCCTGAGGGGGTATGGCGATACGGGTCATGAACGGTCCGTTTCGGTCAGCTGGCAAATCGGATTATGCGGTCCTGCGCGGCGGCGGATTTATCAAGCTTGGCCGTGCCTGTCACCCATCATTGCCGCCTCCCCGGGGCCGTACGATCGTTAAGACCTGTCATGTTGAACCACGCCGAATCAGAATCAGCACAAAAGCAGAACAGTTTATGTGGCCATGATGAAGCTGCTTGGACTTTTGGTACGATAATACCCCGCCGAGAACACTGGTGTGCTGGACGATGGTTCGCGCGAAGCCGCTCGTTGCGCGCACCGTTCGAAGAACGCGAGCACACCGGCCAGATCAGGTCAAGCACCAGGCCTAGGGAACCGCGGCGTGATTTACCTTGGATACGGTCCGAACGCTCGATAGCGTCCGACATTCGGGGTAAACGTGCCCGACGTCGCGAAACGGCTGGGAGAGGCCATTTCAAATACGTGCGAATCTGGTATGCACCAAGTTCTCGTGGGCTCAGAATGGCCAAAGGCCGAGATGACTGGAAGGATTGCATGAAATTCAAGGCGGACCGCGCTACATTGATGAAGGCGCTTGCCCATGTCCAGAACATTGTCGAACGGCGCAACACGATTCCGATCTTAGCCAACGTCATGCTCGCAGTGCGCGACGGTCGATTGACCATTGCCGCAACTGACCTCGAAATAGGCCTTATCGAGGAGGTTTCAGCCATCGCGCTCCGCGATGGCGCCGCAACGGCACCTGCAGCAACGCTCTACGAGATTGTCCGCCGCCAACCGGAAGATGCATCGATCGAACTTGACCACCCCGGTGGGGACGCTCCTCTTGCTCTGCGGTCCGGCAAGTATACGACGAAGCTGGTCGTTCTGCCGACGGACGAATTCCCGAAATTGGACGCGGGCAAGCTAACCCATCATTTTGTGCTGCGCGCGCAGGCACTACGCAGCCTGATCGATCGGACGAAATTCGCCATCTCGACGGAAGAAACCAGATATTATCTGAATGGCATCTACCTTCATGCGGCGGAGTCGGATGCTGTGCCCACGCTACGTGCAGTCGCAACCGATGGGCACCGGTTAGCCCGTGTTGAAGAGCCCCTCCCTGAAGGCGCGTCGGGAATGCCCGGCGTCATAATTCCACGAAAGACTGTGAACGAGGTGCGTAAATTGCTCGACGAGATGTCCGCAGACATCGCGGTAGCCTTGTCGGAAACACGCATTCAATTCGACTTCGGGGCTGTTCGGTTGACCAGCAAGTTGATCGATGGAACCTACCCAGACTACGGTCGAGTGATTCCGGTCGGAAATGACAAGATCATGCGCGTGGATAAAAAGGATTTTGCGGCGGCCGTTGCACGTGTCTCTGCGATCACCAGCGAGCGTCACAAGCCTGTTAAACTTTCTGTTGGTCGTGATCTGCTGATCCTCTCTGCAACCAGCCCAGACCAAGGCACGGCAACCGAAGAACTCGAATCCGGCCAAGTCAAATACGACTCCTCCCCGCTTGAGATTGGCTTTCAGGCGCGCTACCTCAATGACATAGCGGACCAAATCACAGATGAGATCGAGTTCTGTTTTGCTGACGGAGCAACGCCAACACTGGTGCGTGGCGCTAGTGACCAAAGTGCCATCTTCGTGCTGATGCCGATGAGAGTGTGAGGCCTTTCTCCCTCCGCGCTAGACCTCCGTGACTCGGATTAATAGCCTTCGCCTTACCGATTTTCGTTCGTATGCCAAACTCGACTGGTCAATCACCGGTCGAATTTCGGTCCTTGCTGGCAGCAACGGTGCTGGAAAGACCAATCTTCTCGAAGCCATTTCTCTGCTTTCTCCCGGCCGCGGTCTACGCGGTGCAAAGCTAAATGAACTACCCCGCAGTGGCCCAGGATGTTCCGGCGGATTTGCAATTAGCGCTCACGTTATCGAGAATTCTATCTCCACTCTCGGGTTTGATCTGGCAACGCTCTACGGAATAAAGGACCGTGAACGGCGCCTTTTTTCATGCGATGGCGCATCGATCTCCTCTCGTGAAGCCGACGCCCATTTCTGTTCCGTGTGGCTGACGCCACAAATGGATCGGCTTTTTACCGAAGGCGCTAGTATGCGTCGTCGTTTTCTAGACCGGCTGACTTTGACGCTCGATCCCAATCATGCACGGGAGGTGGCCGCGTTCGAAGCAGCGTCAATCAATCGCAATCGCCTGATCGAGCGCGGTGATTTTGATCCCCTGTGGTCCTCGATGATTGAGGACGCAATGGCGCGACACGCAGTGGCGCTGACGGCATCGCGCTTACACCTGATTGATCGCCTGAACGCAACTTTCGCCGACTGGGATGAGCAAGCATTTCCGCCATCACACCTGCAACTCGACTGCCCGATTGCAAAAAAATTGCACAATGCGCCGGCATTATCTGTGGAGGATTGGCTCCGTGCTTCGTACGCTGATTCCCGAGACAAAAGCTTTGTCCAGGTCTCGCCGCAGCGCGCCGACCTGCGTATCGAGGATGCACACACCGGCCTTGCCGCTTCGCTTGCCTCGACTGGACAGCAACGGGCCATGCTTGTGGCGCTGGTGCTCGCCCATGCCAGCCTAATCAATGCGTGGTACGGCCGCGCGCCAATCTTGCTTCTCGACGAGCCTTTCATGCATCTTGACCAGAAAAGACGATTGGCGCTGACTGCGCACCTTCGTGCAGCAAAGAATCAGGTATTTTGTGCCGTTACGGAGATTGACTCTCAAGTACCCTTCGGGGGCGATGCGACGTACGGATGTGTCACAGCTCAGAATATTAAAATTCTTGCGTAGCATTACGCGAAACTACCCGACTCCTGTGCACCGCTTCGAAAAACTAAACGATGCGACCACAGTGTGAAAATTTGCTGGATTTTTCGTTTCTGGACATATCCGACCGTACCCGACGCCGATGCAGCTGGATGTGTGCCGCGCCCGTTGCTTGCGAAACACGAGGTGGTGTCGTGTCAGCTCCGCCAACTACCCAATCGGGTAGCAGCGTCGCCTTCAACATTCGAGCCACGAATGGCGTCCGTCCCAAGTGGGGCAGCTGACCCACGGACCTCTAAAGCGGAAGCGTCATCACGATCCGTAGCCCTCCCAACGGCGAATCCTCCAGCCGAATGTCACCACCGTGTGCCGCGACGATATCGCGTGCAATTGCAAGACCCAACCCTGTTCCGCCAGGCACACCACTCTCGAATGGCCGCATCATCCGGTCACGTCGATCAACCGGAATACCGGGTCCATCATCATCGATCAGCACCCGCACGTTCCGCCCGCCATCACGCATCGCAGAAACGTGTACCTCCCTTCCATGCCGCACGGCATTGTTAAGCAGATTAGCAAGTGCCCGCCGCACTGCTTCGGGCCGCAACATCACTAGAGGCAGCTCTCCCACTTTGCACGAAATTCTCGTTGCCCCCCGTGACGCCTGCGCCACCACGTCTTCGATCAGAAGCGGCAAATCCGTCGCAACAGCCTGCTCCTCCCCCTCACTTCGTGCAAAGTCAAGGTAAATGGCTATAAGCCGTTCCATCTCGGTAATATCGGTTTCCATCTCCCCGTGCTCTTCCGGCCCGGGATTCGGCAACGCTAGAGCCAGCCTCAATCGCGTTAGTGGCGTCCGCAGATCGTGCGAAACTCCAGCCAACATTGTCGTTCGTTGCGCCAATGATCGCTTGATACGGTCCTGCATCCGGTTGAACGCTGCTCCCGCACGCCGCACCTCTGCCGCACCCTCCGGCCGAATGGGGCCAATTTCTCGTCCCATTCCAAACGCTTCCGCGGCCGCCGCCAACCGTGCGATTCCGCGCACTTGATTGCGTAGAAACAAAATCGCCAACCCAAGAACCAATAGAGTCGTACCTGCCAACCACGCAAAGAAAATGTAGAGTGCACCAACGTAAAGGCGCTTGCGTGGCACATCCACCGTCAGTATTCCACCCCGCTCCGCGATGTCGACGCGGATCATCCCTGGCGGACCATGCCACACGAGAGCAAATTTTCGCCCTAATCCCGCGCGAAGCGCCGCGGCCAAATCCGTATCCACGGGACCGAACGCACGCGGCGGTTTTTGTGCCGCAAGCGCCTCGCCTGGATGTTCGCGAAAATAGAATTCGAATTTCCGCCCCGCTTGAGCAAAAATTCGCTGTCGATCTTCCGGATATCGGTCTACCTGACCCAATACAAACGCGATCTCACCGGCGACGCTGAACGCTAGCTGGCGTGACAACTCATCCAAATGGCTGCCGTAAAAAATCTTCAGTGCCACTGCCTCGAGCATCATCAGGGGCACGAGTACAATCAGCAAAGTACGTCCGAAGAGACTGCGTGGCAGAACGCGTCGTAGGGTCCGCTCAGGATCAAGGCGCTTGGTATGAAATCTCACGGCCCTGGCTTCAGAATGTAGCCTCGTCCGCGCACCGTCTGCAGGAATCTAGGTTCGCGCGGATCGCTCTCGATCTTGCGTCGTAACCGTGTCACTTGCACGTCAATGGCGCGCTCGCCTGCTTCGTCCATATCCAAGATTTCGGCAAGCACCTCGCGCGACAAGACCTGGTTCGGCCGGGCAGCCAACACACCAAGTAACGCTGCTTCAGCACCCGTCAATCGGATCCGCTCACACGCTGTGACCAGTTCGCCTCTTGCTGCATCGAATTCTGCCCCTCCCAATTGTACCGGTCCTGTTACCCCAGCACCCGGTGGCGCCCGCCGCAATAACGCCCTGATACGGAGCAAAAGTTCTCGTGGGTCAAATGGTTTAGCTAAATAATCATCTGCGCCCGCTTCGAAGCCCGCAATCCGGTCTTCAGGCGCGCCGCGCGCAGTCAGCAGCAGAATGGGCAGTGCCGGCGCTCGATCTGCCCGCAGCGATTCAGTCAGCTGCAACCCTGTCTCCTCGCTCATCATCACGTCAAGAACCAAGAGATCGGGATCCACAATCCTCAGTACGTCGCGCGCATGCGCGGCACTCTCCGCCACTGTTACCGCGAAGCCGTTTTCCGTGAGATACCTAGCCATCAACACGCGCAAACGCTCATCGTCGTCAACCAGGAGAATATGCGCCGTTGCGGGAGCCTGGCTTCCAGCCGCGGCAACCATCAACGTTTTAGTCCGCGGGCCTTTTCGGTCCGGTCTATGTAGGCTCGTGCCCCAGCCTGCATCATGCCGCGCAGTACCCGTCGGAATCCATCCACGGCGTTCCCCCCTGCTTCGCGCAATGCCAACACCATTCGTTCACGCTGCGCCTCGAAAAGCCGTCGCTCCAAGGCTATACCCGCCTCCGTCAGTGTTAAGAGCCGCAACCGTCGGTCGGTTCGCCCAGCTACCTGCTGCACATATCCGCCACGAATGAGCGGTCCGAGTACTCGCGCCAAGCTTTGTTTCGCGATCCCCAGGACGGTCAGCAACTCACCTACGGGCATCCCGGGATTTCGACCGATAAAGTGCAGTACTCGATGATGTGCCCTCCCAAAACCCAACTCCTCCAAAATAGCGTCGGGAGCCGCCACGAGATCCCTGTGCGCAAAGAACAGCATCTCCTGAACTAAACGCAGTTCGTCCTCGCGCAGGAATAGCAGACCGGCTTCTACCCCGGCTTGAGTGAATTTCTCTTGCATGGCACTCTCTTGATGCGCGACAACCTGGGATGCAGGAAATTGACTTTGTGATAAGACAGGACACTTGATCTTACCGAATGTACCTCAACGCGTCAAAAAATTACCGCAACTTGCACAACTTGATCGAAATTGTACAAGCCCACCGACTGGCCGACTCACTGGGTCGGTGTGATCACATTATGGGAGCAAAATGATGAGCCTCATCCCCTTCGATAACCGTGACGGCTTCATCTGGTGGGATGGCACGATGGTCCCATGGCGCGACGCGAAGCTTCATGTCCTGTCGCACGGCTTGCACTATGCATCCGCCGTGTTTGAGGGCGAACGCGCTTATGCCGGCAACATCTTTCGTCTGCGCGATCATACCAATCGCCTAATCCACTCGGGCAGACTGCTCGGATTCGAGATTCCATTCACCGCTGAAGAGATCGACAGCGCCTGCAAAGCCATCTTGGCCGCCAACAACCTCGCCGACGCATACATACGCCCGGTTGTCTGGCGTGGCTCCGAGCAGCTTGCCGTTTCTGCCCAGATGACCAAGATTCATCTTGCAATCGCAGCTTGGCCGTGGCCCAATCTGTTTGGCGCTGATCGAATGAAAGGAATCCGCCTCGCCGTCGCTGAGTGGCGTCGGCCAGACCCGCGAACCGCGCCCACCGCCTCCAAAGCTGCCGGCCTATATATGATCGGCACATTGTCCAAACATGCCGCTGAAAAGGCCGGCTTCGACGATGCCTTAATGCTTACCTGTGATGGTTTTGTGGCTGAAGCCACGGGCGCCAATATCTTCTTTGCATTCGATGGTTCACTCCATACCCCCACGCCCGAGAGCTTCTTGGATGGTATTACCCGCCGTACTGTCATATCGCTCGCCCGCACCCGCAATATTCCTGTGATCGAACGCCGCATCACTCCCGAGGAAATCCGCCATGCGGCGGAAGTATTCCTCGCGGGCACCGCTGCTGAAATCACACCCGTCCGCGCGATCGACGACCTAGCTTTCACGCCGGGTACGATCACGGAAACCCTCATCGGCGACTATGACGCGCTCGTGCGCATGCCACCAGACGAAGTTGCTAAACGAGCAGCGTGACTGTCTCCCGTTTCAGCGACCACGCTGCAAATGAGCGGACCTTTCTAGCTTGGGTCCGCACCGCCATTGCTGTCATGGCATTCGGGTTCCTCGTGGAACGCTTCGATATCTTTTTAAAGATCGCTGGCCAGTCTTTGCACAAGAGCATCGACCTTTCTGGTCAGGTAGCGGGCTCCTTTGTTGGCCTAATCCTGATCATCGCGGGCGCAACCATGGTCGCAACTGCAATGCGTCGCTTCATCCGCAACCGTGCAGCAATCGACGACGAGGCGCCTCAACAAGCACCAACCGCCAATCTTGATCTCGCACTAGCAGCGCTGATCGTTCTCCTTGGGCTCGCACTTGCTTTCTACCTCGGCCAGTCACTGGTTTTTTCTCCAACGCACTAACAAATTTGTCACGACAAACAGGTGGCGCCATCCAAAGTCACCCGCTGGATTAACCAGTATGACCCGAAAATGACAGGCGTGTCATGGGTGGTGACCACGAGCAGCGCACGACACCAGAGTTTCCTGCCTCTACCCCGTGTCTGGCCGGCCCGTCACGCTCGCAATTACGTCAAGCAGTTAGAGCAACTGGCTCGGTGCGGGCGCGCTTAAACAGAAGCTTGTTAAGAGCATGGACGTAGGCCCGTGCCGCTGCAACAATCGTGTCCGTGTCAGCCCCTTGCCCATCCACTAGCTTACCCCCTTCTTCCAAGCGGACTCCACAGCGAGCTTGGGCATCGGTTCCTTCAGTAACAGCACCAACGGTGAACAAACGTAATTCCGCATCATGTGGGAAAATGATGCGTATGGCGTTGAACGTTGCGTCCACCGGACCATCACCATGAGCTTCGGCTGTTTTCACCCCGCCATCGACCTCGAGTTCTAGTTTGGCGCGTGGCTGGATTTGGGAGCCCGACCAAACTTCAAGAGACAGGAACTTGATACGACTCTGATCACGGACAACCTCATCATCGACCAAGGCAATGATGTCATCGTCGTAAACCAATTTCTTGCGATCAGCGAGGTCCTTGAAGCGTCGAAAAGCATCATTCAATTGGTTGTCCCCGATTTCGCCGTAGCCTAGGGCACGCAGCTTGTCTCGAAAGGCAGCACGCCCCGAGTGTTTGCCCATCACCAAGCTTGTTTTCTGCCAGCCAACGCTCTCAGGTGTCATGATCTCATACGTAGCCGCATTTTTCAGAACACCATCCTGGTGAATCCCCGACTCATGAGCAAATGCATTGCGCCCGACAATAGCTTTGTTTGGCTGCACATCAAAACCAGTAATAGTTGCAAGGAGTTTCGACGTCCGTAGAATGTGTGGAGTCTTGATCGCGTTAGTATACCCGATCTGATCCTGTCGGGTACGAATTGCCATTACGACTTCCTCAAGCGCTGCGTTGCCTGCACGCTCGCCAATACCGTTAATAGTACATTCGATCTGGCGCGCCCCTCCTCGCAAAGCAGCCAGAGTGTTGGCAACAGCCAGGCCAAGATCGTTATGACAATGCGTGGAAAGGATCACGCTGTCCACACCCGGAACACGCTCACGCAACATCGTGAAGATTCGATTAATGTCCTCGGGCAGTGCATAACCAACCGTGTCAGGGATATTGATGGTCGTGGCGC
>JAJZCS010000270.1 GCA_021829055.1 Pseudomonadota bacterium | reverse complement strand
CATTATATGCAGCCACGGCCAGTGGGATCGAGTAACCAAAACGTTGCATCAGCGCCTCAAAATAATCGCTTCCCAAGGCGATGTTTTCGGCGGGTTTCCTGAGGCCATCCGATGCGAATACCAGTCCCTGCTTTTGCGCGACATACCGTGCGGTCGCCGGCAGCAACTGCATCAACCCGACTGCTCCAGAGTTGCTGACAGCATCAGGGTCGAAGCTGCTTTCCTGCCGTACGATCGACAATATAACTGCGCGTCTCGAGGCGGAACCTGTTGGGTTCCGCGGAAAAAGATTCACAGGAACTGGCCAACCCAGCCGTATCAGCATCTCCCCATCGATTCCGGCGAGCCGTGCAATCATCACCTCTGTTGATAGTTGACCAAGGTTCCGCGCCATCAGTGCGGCCAGTGCCCGATCCTGGATATCTGGAGCGATTTCCGCTGCACGGAACAAAAATGCCCGTGCACGGCGTGGCGCGCCCATCTTGGTGAGGAGAAAGGCTGCCTGGGGTAACTGACGTTCAGCAAAATGCAGTACTGCCACGGGCTGGATCGGTACCCGGGCTGCATTGCGAATCCTTGCGCCAAGCTCGGTTGAAGTTATTCCAATCGCAGACGCAGCAAGTTGCCCGTAAAATGTATCTGGGAAGGCTGCGGCTAGCTTGAGGTCGGCCTTCCGCAACTTCCCCGACTCCGTTTGGGCAAGCCAGTAATAGCCGCGGCTTCTGGTTATTACCGCGCGGTAGCCTGCCGTCAGCGCCGCGAATCTCGGGGCCGCCAGCTTAGGTTCATGAAGGAAGCGAAGAGCAATAAATCCAGTCAGAAAATCTCGTTCCGAGTCTTGTATTGCCCCATCCGCCGGTATGGCCGTAATCAACGAATAAGCACCCTTTGGATCGTGGGTGGACAGCAGCTCGCGCGCGAGGGCATCCGCACGCGGCCAGAAAAGTGGCCGGAGGCTCCTGCCAGCCCGCTCCGCGGCTGCACGGCCATCAGCCAGCCAAAGGGCTAATGACGATTGTGGATCCGGTGCAGCAGAGACTCGGGCAAGAAAGAGCAGTGGCGCCCTGCGTTGATGCATACTCAAACCGGCGATGATTGTTGATGCATCCGCCGCACGTCGTGCCAAGGCAATCCACGCCGATGCAACTGGAATTTCAGATGGCGGTAATGCGGACAGGATTGCCTGTGCGGCGTTCACATCGCCTGCTATGGCGAGGTTTTGAAAGCGCTGCCAGTAACTCTCGGCGTTTAGAAGCGGTCCGAATTCTGCCAGAAACGCGGCAGCTGCGTCGGACTGCTCGAATCCGGTTGCCCAGGCTCGGCGCGCAAAACGTGCGGCGGTCCCAGGCTTCCCGGCGTAGGCAGAGGCGCAACGCGCGCTGGCGGCCGGTGTAGTCGGCACTCGGCGCAGACAATCATGCCGCACCGCGTTATCATTCGGGTCGGCCGCCAAGGCCTCGTCCCATCGCCGCCGCAATAAATCCTGCTCGGGCCAGTCCGGATTTTGTCTCTGAAATGCTGCGATCTCGGCCGTGCTTGCCTGTCCCGGATCAAGCAGCCGGTAAAATGTAACCAACTTCGCTACCAGTCGGTCTCGCTCTCCGGACGCAAGTTTTGTAGCAGCTGCCCAGTTGCTTGCACGGACGTCGTTCATGATGGCCTGCAGTGTCGCGGACGCTGCGCCAGCGTCTGCTACCGCTGGCGGCGCATGAAACCCTGAAAGGAGCAGGCCGACAAGCAAAAAGCGTCGCATCGTTGATGACTTAGAGCAAAATCTCTACCGATGGTATCACTTCGCGCTCAGGGGAAACCGTCAGCAACAGAACGCATCCGCTGCCGCGTGACGTGGAATCATAAAGAGACGAGATCGTAAACATACCAGCAGGGCTGCGCCTCAGGTGCCTTGCTCTGTCGCTTTTGCCGACATAGTTATCCTTCCGATCGGAGAATTTCATGTTTGCAGGATCACTGGTCGCCCTCGTAACGCCGATGCACGCGAATGGCGAAATCGACGAAGATGCGTTTGAACGTTTTATAGAATGGCAGATCGAGGAACGCACCAACGGGCTGGTGCCAGTCGGTACAACCGGCGAGTCCCCGACACTCAGTCATGCCGAACATAAGCGAATTGTCGAACTGACCGTTCGGGTTGCAAAAAAGCGGGTACCCGTTATTGCGGGCGCAGGGTCGAATTCGACCGCCGAGGCGATAGCCTTGGCACGTCATGCCCAAGCGGTCGGAGCAGATGCTGTGCTCGTTGTCACACCCTATTACAACAAGCCGACCCAAGAGGGCCTATTTCTACATTTCACGGCAGTGGCGGACGCCGTGAATATTCCGCTGATTATTTACAACATCCCATCACGATCGGTAGTCGATATGAGCGTCGCCACGATGGCGCGCCTCTCGCAACACAGAAACATTGTCGGGGTGAAGGACGCGACCGCAAATCTGACACGCCCGCAGCATACAGCTGCGGCTTGCGGGGATGATTTCCGTCAGCTTTCCGGCGAAGACCATACAGCCCTTGCGTTTCTTGCCGCTGGAGGCCATGGCTGCATTTCAGTTACCGCAAACGTGGCTCCAAGGCTTTGCTCAGATATGCATGCCGCATGGGCAGCTGGTAATATTCACAACGCTATGGCACTCCAACGGCATTTGTTAGCTATGCATGACGCTATGTTTGTTGAAACCAGTCCAGGTCCCGTGAAATTCGCCGCCTCTTTGCTTGGATTTGGTACTGAGCACTGCCGCCTGCCGCTTGCCCCAATTGCCGATTCTACTCGTGCGAAAGTACGCGCAGCAATGGTTGGCGCCGGCCTGATCAGCTGAGCGGGACATGTCGGGAACCCGCAAATCAGGCCTGATTTCCCACGGGATTGCGGCGCAGAACCGGAAGGCGCGATTCAACTACACAATTCTCAGCACGGTTGAGGCCGGAATCGTGCTGCGCGGTCCCGAAGTGAAATCGTTGAGAATGGGTCGCGCCAGTCTCGCGGACGCGTTTGCAGGCGAGCGGGAAGGGGAGATGTTTCTGTTTAATATGTATATTCCGGAGTACCAAGGCGGTGTTCTGTCACGCTTTGACACGAAAGGACCGCGCAAGCTTTTGCTTAAGCGCAAGGAAATTAATACACTATTAGGCGCGATCGCGCGACAAGGATCGACCGTTGTTCCACTTGATCTCCACTTCAATCAGCGAGGCGTTGCCAAGGTAACCTTGGGCATCGCGCAGGGACGCAAACTGCATGACAAGCGAGAAGCTGTCGCTAAACGCGACTGGGATCGCGATCGGGCTCGGCTGATGAGAGACCGAGGATAAGCCAAGGGAATGTTCTATTAAGAACCCGGT
>JAJZCS010000024.1 GCA_021829055.1 Pseudomonadota bacterium | reverse complement strand
GGGGCAAGCTCTATCTCCTTGTGGCCATAGACCGCACCAGCAAGTTTGCCTATGTCGACCTCCACGAGAAGGCCACCAGACGTGTCGCCGCCGATTTCCCTCTAAACCTTCTCAAAGCCGTCCCCTACAAGGTACACACCGTGCTCACCGACAACGGCACACATTTCACCGATCCCGGCGGCGACAGCTGGACTGTGCCCGATCTCAAGGAGATGAGCGCAAGCAAGAAGCCATTCGGGGCACACGCCTTCGCCGTCGCCTGTGCCAGAAACGACATCGAACACCGCCTCACCAGGCCCCAACACCCCTGGACCAATGGCCAGGTCGAACGCATGAACCGGACCATCCAAGACGCGACCGTCAAACGCTTCCATTACGACAGCCACGAAGAACTGCGCGGTCACCTCGCCAACTTCGTCACAGCTTACAATTTCGCCAAAAGACTCAAGACCCTGAAAGGGCTCACGCCTTACGAATTCATCTGCAACGCAGGGATAAATCAGCCAGAAAAATTCAAACTAAACCCACGCCATGAAATGCCGGGACTAAACAACTAGAACTCATCGTCAGCGACGTAAGAGCCAATCTTCTGTACAAGATCAGGGTCAGAACGCTCCAAGATGACACCATAGACGATCGAGAAGGCCAGTACGGCAAGCGCTATCCATGGGAAATAGCTGATTGGTGCGGGCTGACCCGGCTGTACGAGGCCCCAGAGCGGGAACAACATCAGCACGGTGCCAATCGCCGGCAGTAAGGCATGTTTGGCTAGTTTGAAGTCGTCACGATGGTAGCGAATCATATAGACTGGAAGCGCAAGATTCGTAACAAGATAGGTTATGATAATAGGAATTGTGCCGAGTGCGCCAGTGTCGCCGAACAGGTCAACCGGTTTAACATTCCATCCAAAGACGACAACGATGGTAAACGATGCAAGAACGAACCCCCACATGGCAACAAAAGGTGTTTTGTGACGCGGGTGAATTTTGCCAAAGAAAGCTGGTAGCAGGCCTTCACGGCCGGAGCTGAAAAGGATCCGCGCCTGGCTGTTAGTCAATCCAAGCAATGAGGAAAAGATGCTCGTGATGCCGGCAAGATATGCAAGGAGCAGGAGTCCGCCTGCGGAGGTCCTGAAGGCGTCAACAAAGGGAATTTCCGACTTGCTAATGGATGTGGCGTTATTGTGAAACGCGACTTCGGTAGCATACGCCAGAAATAAATAGAGAAGGCCGATTGCAAGTGTACCAATTAGCAATGCCCGTGGTACGTTTTTCCTCGGGCCACGGGTTTCTTCGGCAAGCGTGGCGGAGTTTTCCCAGCCGATGAACAAGTAGACAGCGATCGGAAAACCAGCACCGATTCCCTTAAGGCCACCGGAGAGGTTTGCCCACTCGAACGGTGCCAGAGAAAGGCTTGAACGGTTGACTACAAGCATAATCGCAGCGCCGATCATCAGAAGCAAAAGTTCGAAATAGAAAAAAATCGCCGCCATGGTCGTGGAAAGGGCGACGCCGCGCGCAACCAGAATACCCACTATCCCGGTCGCGAGCAGACTCAAGATCTGCCAAGGAACGTTGACGCCCAGGAAAACCTGCAGGGTGTCATGTGCCCAGCCGCCAGAAATCACCACGACCGAGGAGGCGGCCACGACATAGCCGAAGATGACGAAGACGGATGATGCGGCGCCTGCTGTCGGTCCAAAGGCCATTCCGATGAAGGTAACGAAGGATCCCGTGGAAGGACGGTATTTCGAGAATTCTGCCAAGGTATTGGTTAGAAACAGGATGACCACCATCGCAACCAAGATGGTAAGCGGGGCCGCGACACCGGCCCCGCTGACGATAGTCCCGAACCCAAAAAAGAAGCTCATTGCCGGCGCGATGTTGGCAAGTGTCGACGCTACGATTTGCGGCAGGCCAAGCGCACCGCGCCGCAACCGTTGCTCCGCCAATACAGTAGCCATGAGATCATCCCCCTGTTGCTTGTACGTTTTCCTAGCGCAGGACCGCCCCTTCCACCACTTCTTTTGGCCAGCGCCTATGCAACCATAGCCACGCGCCGGGTTTTTTCAGGATCCATTCTCCGAGCGTGGTGTTGATTAGGTATGTGAGATGGTAGATATCGGCGTTCCGATCTCCCGAATCGGGTACCGGAAGAGGCGACTCAACGATCATTTCGAGCCGCGCGGGGCCAGTTCGTATGATGTACACTGGAATTACCGGACAGCGGAAACGTAGCGCGAATGCTGCTGCGGCCGGCGTTGTCATGGCAGGAATATTGAGAAATGGGATAAGGATTCCATCGTTAAGTTTCTGATCCGCAAGGATTCCGAGTGCGCCGCCATGGCTAAGATATGAAACCGCACTCCGTGCGCCAGCGACACCTTTAGCGAACATTGGGGCGTCATGGCGTACCGCAGCCTTTCGAAGCGCCTGGATCTGTGCATTGACGCCTGCATTCTTCGCTGCGCGATAAAACGGCGCAACCGTCACCCCGTATCTTGCCGCAATGACCGGCAGCGCTTCCCAATTCCCGAAATGTGCAGAGACATAAATTGCAGGCCCGGTGCAGATATGTTCGCTGCCTTGAATGGCAAAACCGGGCCCGGAGTCCGTCAGTTCTAGCGACGCCAGATGGGGCAATTCAGCGACTGTCCGACCGAGATTGTCCCAGGTCTCTCGGATGAGTCTGCGGCGCACCGACCTGTCCATATTGCTGAAAACGGCTCGCAGATTACGATCTGCAGCACGCGAAACAGGTAGGAGCGGACCGATTGCCGCGGCCACGAAGCCACCCAGGTTACTGGCGCTGGTTGGCCCGAGGGCGCGGAACATGGCGAGACCGATCCTGATCAGCCGCGATTCTATGCGTTCGATTACCGTCATGGCAAAAGCTGGTTCAGGGCATCGTTGCAGTCCCAGGCGAGATGGGCTGTCACCACGACACACATTTCGAGAAACTCTGATGGCAGCTTCACGCTATCCTTCTCCGTGGTCACGAGAACTGCATGTTGACCTTTGGCTCGGGTAGTGAGATCCGCGATGTCGCGTGGCGAATATCGGTAGTGGTCCGGGTACCCAAGCCGCTCTATTATTTCGGCACCGAGTTCTTTCAACGTCGCGAAGAACTTGGTTGGGCGTCCGATACCGGCAAAGCACACGATCCTGGTTCCTTGCAAAGATTGCGATGCGGTACCGACGATCCGCGCTGTCAGGACCGTCGTGTCACGAGGTAAGCATTGGCGTGCGTTGAATTCGTCTTTGCCGATGAGCACCGCAGCGCCACAGCGGGATGCAGCTGTTACAACCGGCTCGCGGAGCGGACCTGCCGGGAGTAGGAGCGCGTTCCCGAAACCAACGCCACCGTCGATTGCCAAAAACGAGATTGTCTTGCGAAGATCGGCGTTCTGGAGGCCGTCGTCCATTACGATTACGGAAGCTCCAGCGCTGCTGGCAAGGCGCGCCCCGGCCGCGCGGTCGCGCGCCATGATCGTGGGCGCAGTGCGGGCAAGGAGTAAGGCTTCATCGCCAACCTCGCGCGCGGAATGGTGTCCTGGGTCGACGAGAATCGGACCTGCCAAGGTTCCTCCATGACCACGGGTGAGAGCGAATGGCTTTGAACCGCGGCGCAAATAGCGGCTCAGGATGTCACGTGTGATGATAGTCTTCCCAGTACCGCCGACACTTGCATTGCCGACGCAGACGACGGGGATCCCCGGATCAAACCCGGGTAGGGCGAGCCGGGTTGCCGTGACCACTCTGGTGACGAATCCTAGCGGAGTGAGCGCGCGGCGAAGAATTCCGTCCCGCTCCCAAAAATCGGGAGGGCGTTTCACCGGACCAAATCCAGGATACGGGATGCCAATTGTTCCGGCAATTCGATGAACCGATGTACTGCTTGCTGGGCGGCGTTTGCCATGGCGTCACGCCGATTCCTGTCGTGGAGTAGGTCGGCTATTACAGATGCTAGTACGGACGCGTCAGAAACCTCGAGCAGAGCGCCCTCGCGTCGCAACAAGGAGGCGATTTCCTTAAAGTTGTCGACGTGTGGCCCGGTGATCATTGCACACCCAAGCTGTGCGGCTTCAATCATGTTATGACCTCCAACGGGCATTAATGAGCCGCCAATAAAGACGACAGGGCACAATCGGTAGAATAGGCCGAGCTCACCAAGTGTATCCGCGATGTGAATTGTACCAGGACTTGGCACTTGTCCCAGCGAGCGGCGAGTTGGGTTGAGATCCCGCGCGACTTCTGCGATGGCGTGTGCCCGCTCGGGGTGACGCGGGGCTATTATCGTCAACAGTTCCGGGTAGGAGGCGCGCAGAGCTCGGTGGGCAGCGACGATCGGAATTTCCTCGCCGTCATGGGTGCTGGCGGCAAGAAATCGGGGGCCGGGGCATGCGGCTTGTATCTCTTCTCGTGCATTGACGTTGTCTGGTAATGGGTGCGCCGCAAACTTCAGATTGCCGACAGTTTCGACCCGCGACAGGCCGAGATGGCGGAGTGCTTGCGTGTCTTTCTCCGATTGCGCGGCAATCCAAGAAAAGCCGCCGAATAGAATTTGCGTAGCATCTGGCAGCCGCGCCCAGCGTGCCGCACTCCGTGCCGAGAGCCTCGCGTTGATCAAAGCGCGAGGGATTCGTCGCGCGTCAAGGCCAGCAAGGCAGTTTGGCCAAATCTCGGATTCGACAAAGACGGCAGCGTTTGGCCGCCAGAAGTCGAGGAAGCGATTGCAGAAATCGGGCGTGTCAAGGGGCATGAATTGATGGATCGCGGTGGCACGGGCGGCGGCGAGCGTCGCGGACGTTACGGTACCGGTTGTCAAAAGCACATGCGCACTGGCGGAGAGGATCTCAATGAGCGGCAGGGCCGACATTGTTTCCCCCATGCTGGCAGCATGAATCCAGACAAGGGTGCCAACCGGTCGCTTCTCGGAACTGATCCCGTAACGTTCTGGCAATCGGGTTGCGATTTCCTTGCCTAGGCGCGCCCGGTATTTTAGATAAATTGGCAATGCTGGGGCCGCGATTTGCGTGGCGGCGCGCCAAAAACGGAGGCTTACCGACATCGTTCGGTTGCGCGCTTGAGGGCTTGGTTCAGTGAGCTCTCAATTTCGGAGAGCGAGGTTTCCCAGGTTTGGCGGTCGACCCGAATTGGCGGTGACATGGTGATAGCGCCAATGCTGAACGGCATCGGAATGCGCATCTGATCCCAACTGCGCGCGAATGTAATTGCACGGCGCGTTGCTGCTCCTAAGCAAAAGATTTGCGCGCCAGTAAGTGCCGCTAGCTGGGCAATTCCAGGTGCTGCGACGCGCCGCGGGCCACGTGGGCCATCAGGGGTGATCGCGATCGGATGCCCGGCGATCACGAGTCGCGACAGCTCCCGAAGCCCCGATGCACCGCCACGCGACGTTGAGCCTGAGACGAGCCCGAGGTCGAAGCACCTTATTGCCCGCCCAATCAATTGGCCGTCTCGATGCCGGCTTGCCAGCACATAACCTTTTCGCTCGATACCGCGGGCCTTGGCCGCCAGCCACAGTGCTGGCATTGATGGCAAGGCTTCATGCCAGAAGGCGACAATGCAAGGCTCGCCAGCGGCTAGGGCGTCGAACAAAGGGTCTACATCGATTTGCCATCGTGCTGTTGCGGTTACGATGCGCAGCAGGCTTCCGGCGAGGTCTCCGATTCGGTTGTGCGCTGCCTCCGAGCGGAGGGCCGCTTTGATTTTGCTCTTGATCATTGGTGCGGCGCTAGCACCTTGCAGGGTAAAAATCATCTTCCTCGGCATGGGCGCGTTGGAGTTGGCAGGCCATTGGAAACATCGTTGCAAGCTTCTTTAACGCCCGATCGCAAGAGTCCGATGTCAGCTATACCAATGCGATGTCGCAACCGGCTCGAACACTGCAAAGATCTCGGCAGATCACGCGTTCCGCAAGTTGGGACGGTTCCGCCTTATGTGTACAACCGCTTGGTTCCGCAATCTCTGAACCGGCAATACTGGTCAACCAAACTTTCTCGGACGGCATAAGGGCTGTCAACGTCATGGCGCGCGATGTTGATTTGACCAGCCCGTGCATAAAGCTGCTGCTGATTCTCCAGACCGGATCGCGCCCTCTATGGTCGCAGGTAGATTTGTCGCGGTGTAGTCACCGGCAAGAAAGAGATTTGTCAGGTGGGTGCGTGTTTGTGGCCGGCGCAAGAGCTGCTCCGGGGTTGCGGCGAACGTTGCGCGCTTTTCTTTAACGACACGGAAGGCGGGCATTGACGATTCGATCCCGAACGCCAAGTGAAGATCGGCCCAGATTTTTTTGGCAAGTTGCTCAGCATCGACGTTGATCCGGTCATTTGCCGCGCTTACCGTTACTGAAATAGCCTCGCCCTTTTGGAAAACCCATTCCGCCGTACCGCCGAGAAGGCCATAAAATCCGGCTTCCCCCGCTGGAATGCGGGCTCGGAAATGCACGTTCAAGATTGCCTCAAATTGGTTTGGCGCAACCAGTCCGGGCACCAGTTCAGTCGCGACCCATGGTGGAACGGCGAGGATGACGTTTTCCGTCGGTTCAATTCTTTCGTCCAGATTCGGTCCGGACAGGCCGGCAACCCGGCCGTCCTCAATACCCAACGCAGCGACCCGCGCTCCGAAACGGATTTCAGCCCGATTGGCGCTCAGGTAACGTAGGGCGGGGTCAATAAAGCTTTCGGATAAGCCTTGTTTTGGAAAATGCGGAATGGCTGCAACCCCGCCACGCCCGATCGTTTCGTGAAGGACAGCTCCGAGCGGCGCCGCCGATGCGACGGCTGGCTTCGTATTCAGCACAGCGATTGCCAATGGTTCGATCAGGTGCTCGTACAGCGGATGGACGTCTTGCATTAGCGCTGCCACCAGATCTGCAGTGCATGCCTTTTCGAGGCGGCGGAGTGTAAGGTACTGCGACGCTGACGTTCCGGGTACCCGACATGATTTGACTAGGATCCACCAGGGCAATCGGCCCGCATTGAGCCGTATAGTCCACGATTTGCCGGAGGTGAGGTCAATAAATGGGAAAACCGGCCGGGTGGGCCCAGTCAATGTATCAATAGCACCGACTCTCGTGAGATACCGAGTAACCGCTTGATTTCCTGACATCAGGAGATGATTTCCGTTATCGATCCGGCAGCCCAGATCTGAATCGTGGTAGGAACGACACCGACCACCGCCGAGTTTTGCTGCTTCGTAAAGAATTACACGGTGCCCTCGTTCGGCAAGGACGGTCGCCGCCGCAAGGCCTGCCATTCCAGCGCCGATGACACGGACTTGAGGGGCCGATTGCACTGGCTCAGGCGCCACGGCCAGCCTGGACGACAAGTCTCGCGGCAAGCATCATTTTGCGCCAGATCGGCAGGCTTGGTCTTCGAAGAGGATTAGCGAAGCCGCGCGCGCGCATTACGTTCAACAACGGTCGATAGGATGCTGCCATCAGCCGCGCCGGGCGCATGGCCCGTGGGTCGCAATGGCGCATGGCAGTTTCGGCAGCGTCAAATTTGTGCTCTGCGCGATCGGCTATCACGGAAAGAACTCGGGGCAGGCGGTCTGCAGCAAGAGCAGCGTCCGGTGTAAGAGGCACATGTTCTGCCTCAAGCAACTCACGCGGCAGATAAAGCCGGCCACGGGCTGCATCTTCTCCCAGATCACGAAGAATGTTTGTCAGTTGCAAAGCACGCCCGAGGTGGGTCGCAACAGCCACCCCGTCCTTGCTTGCTTCGCCGAAAACACGGACCGACAATCGACCAACAGCAGACGCGACTCTGTCGCAGTACAGGTCGAGCGTGGCCTCGTCGGGTGCCACAATCGTTTCCGTCGCGTCCATTGCCATTCCGTCAATTACTGAAATAAAATCAGCATATTGTAGATCATAGTTTTGGATAGAGATGAGCAAGATTCGAGTGATCGGATCGTCGGCCTTACCTTGCCAGAGAGCTTCGATCTGGTTTCTCCAGACCGTCAGGCCGGCGTGGCGCTCCATCGTCGTCAAGCCTTCGTCGTCGGCAATATCATCGACCGCTCGGCAGAACGCATAGATCCCGTACATTGCTATTCGCCGGGGAAGAGGCAGTATGGTCATTCCCCGGTAGAAGGACGTCCCGGCTGCGCGCGTCAGAGCTGTAACCGCGGTCACATCTGCACCCGAATATGCAGCCTGAATGCCGGCATGAGTGTTCATGTATGTCACGCGAGACGCGGCAACGCGGAAAGAATCGCGGATGCGACGTCAGGGGCTCTCAGCTTTACTCGCATCACCAGAGGATCATTGTGGCTCAACCGAGCCTGTAACCGTCGCGCAAGAGCAGTAATAACTGCAGTTTCAATCCGCAGCCGCCGGTTGTCCACCAACTTGGGCAGGTCAGCTGCGATAGCGTTCAGCTTGTCGTTCTCCCTCAAGATCATCGCGAAAACCTGACGGAGCCCCGGTGATGTTCGCGCAGCAGCCACTTCTTCGGTCGAGGATCCCGCCTCACGGAGCCAATTCTGGGGGAGATAGCAGCGATCGAGCGTGCGAAGATCACTGGCACAGTCCTGCAAATGGTTGAGCACCTGCAATGATGCGCATAACGCATCGGACGCGCGCCAAGTTACGTGTTTTTCACCGTGCAGTTCCAACACATAGCGTCCGACGGGAGCTGCGGAATAGCGGCAATACTCCATCAACTCCGTCCAACTTGCGTAGCGTTTCTTCGTTGCGTCCTGCCGAAAGGCGATGAGCAGTTCCCGGGCATGATTTGCCGTAACGTTGGTGGCCACCAGACTTGTGCGCAGTGCGGTCGCTGTGGGCGATCCGGATTCTCGCGCCCCAGTTAGTACCGCCTCCATAATGTCAAGGCGCAGGATTTTTTCCTCAGGTGGCAAGTGAGGGTGATCGGCAATGTCATCAGCATTTCTTGCGAACGCATAAAAGGCATGTACGTGGCGGCGTAGATCCCTCCGGATCAGGATTGAACCAACCGGGAAGTTTTCGTCGGCACGGTCTTTTCCGGACCAGGTTTCGGCATTTTCTCCGGCGAATACCCCGCTCACGCAGCACTCCCGTAGTCACGATTTTTCCAGGCTGCACCGGCGCCTTGCCAATACCGCCACGCAGACGTGATGGTCGCTTCCATGTACACAAGGGCGATGGCAGGCAAGGTCAGTCCCCAAGCCCACGTAAGTCCATAACGGCGCAGTGTCGGCTGGTAGGTTAAAATAGCCGTAACATAGGCAATCCAGCCGAACAGCGCTGTATCCCAACGACTAAACAGGATGGCAGAGGGGGGCAGAAGCCAAACGAAAGCCAGACCGAGGAGCGCCAAGCCTAGAAGCAGCGGTGAGTAGCGTAGTTGCGTGAACGCGGTTCGGGCGATCATTTCGCGGATATCGCGGGCATGGGGATACCGTCGGATAGAACGTGCAAGGCCCGAATGCCCGAGAAAAATCGCGCCATGCCGCTTTATCCGGCGCGCGAGTGTCACATCGTCGATCAGCGCGTTGTGCATCGCCTTGAGGCCGCCAATCTGCTCCAAGGCTGTTCGGCGGATGAGCACGGTGCCGCCCGCGGCAGCGGCTGTGGTGGACAACGGGTTGTTCACGCGCGCGAATGGGTACAGCATTTGGAAAAAGTACACGAATGCGGGAATCAGTGCACGCTCAGCAACGCTTTCGCAATTCAACCGGACCATTTCGGACACCATTTGCAGCGGCTGGCCGTGGGAAGGTGTTTCCAGCCGGGCGACCAGCGTGGAGAGATGCCGCGGGTCATGGACGATATCCGCATCAGTAAAAAAGATTAGCGGATTTGTGGTGCCTGCCACACCCTGGTCGAGGGCAAACAACTTACCTGACCACGCGGGAGGTTTATCCGCACCGGTAATGATGGTCAGGCGCGAATCTTCTCCGGCCGCTCTCCGAGCGATATCGGCAGTGCTATCCGTGCTTCGATCATCGACCAGAATAACTCGGAACGGCCCCTTGTAATCCTGTCCGAGAAGTGAACCAATGGCAGCGTCAATTGTTTCTGCCTCATTACGCGCCGGCACGATTATATCGACGGCCGGGGTGCTGCTCGGCAGTGCGGGCGAGAGTTCCGGAGTGCTGCGCCAGAAATCGCCGTGCAGGGCATAGAGATAAATCCAGACCAATGCCACGATGGCCATCACAGTCATCGCGTTCCTCCGGTCGTGGTAAGGGGATGATAGGCAATCGATGCCAGCTTGCCTCGACGGCAGAAATCCACCAATGCATCCTCGAACGCACGGCCCGCAGGCCGCGGCTGGTACCCAAGGCATTGTTCGGCTTTTGCCGAGGTGTAGAACATTCGCCTACGAGCCATGGCCAGCATGTCACGCGTCATCAGCGGTTGCTTGCCGGAGACGCGTGCCCAGGCTTCCAATAGCGACGCAACAGGCATGAGCGGTGTGATCGGGAGTTTGACGCGCGGGGGCGCGCGGCCTGCCAGTTGTGCAATGAGGCGGCAAATTTCTGACAGCATCAGGTTTTCACCGCCCAAAATATACCCCTCTCCCGTTTGACCATATGCCAACGCAAGAAGATGGCCGCGAGCAACGTCATCGACATGCACAATGTTCATACCTGTTTCCACATAGGCCGGCATGTGCCCTCGGGCAGCGTCAAGCACCAGTTGCCCAGTTGGAGTCGGTTTGATGTCGCCCGGTCCCACGGGCGCTGAAGGATTGACGATCACGACGTCCAAGCCTTTGGCGGCCATGCGCCGCACTGAAATTTCCGCTTCGTATTTCGACAACTTGTAGGGTCCCACGTGATCCTGCGGGCCATGAGGCGTCGTCTCGTCAGCGGGACTGCCGTCGGTCGTGAGACCAAGCGCTGCAACACTGCTAGTGTAGACAATGCGTGATACACCGGCATCGCCAGCAGCACGCAGAAGTGAAATAGTGCCGTCAATATTGGTCCGGCGCATGGATGCGGGGTTGGGTACCCAGAGCCGATAATCAGCGGCTACGTGGAACACATACCGGCAGCCGGCGACCGCGCGCGCAAGCGATTCGTGGTCCGTAAGGTTGGCGACGACGCGCTCGCCGGGCACCTCAGAAATATTAGATAGGTCGCTGTCATGCCGGTGCATCAGCCGAAGCGGAAGACCTGCGGCAGCAAGCGTACGGGTCACGGCGGCGCCAACGAAACCGGTGGCGCCGGTGACCAGTGTAAGACCGGTGCGATCAATAACTGCAGCAGGATCGCCAAGGTGTTGCGGATCGGTCACGGGGAGCTTTCGACGAACTGCTTCATAAGCAACGCCATAAAGAAATTTTCCAATGCCCGCAAAGCTGCGCGGGTTCAAGCGTCTTCCTTCAATGTCCCTTCGCATCCAGTTCGGTCAGGCGCATCACCTGTGCGGTTGCCGTCCAGATTATAAAGGGGATGATCGGCCGATCGGGATAAATTGCCCGCAAAACCCGCACATAGGCACCGATTTGCGCCCGGTACGCCAGCGGGACGCCGAAGACGTCGGAGGGTACTGCACGGTCAGTCTTGTAATCTGCGATCAGTATCTGGCTTTGCTCTACCACCAGCCGGTCGATAACGCCGGCAATTTCGACGCCATCGATGATACCGGCGATTGGTGCTTCACCGCGTGAACCGTGCGAGAACAGGGTCGCCAATTCAGGATGTTTTAAGATGGACATGATTTCCGAGACAATCATCTCCTGTAATGAGGCATCAATTCCGTGCCCGGGTTGACCAAGGAAAGCTCGAGCCGCCGATTCTCTGACGTCGGGTTCAAGATTGGGCAAGTGCTGGAGGAGCAGGTGAGTCAGCCGCCCCCGAGCCATCGCGGCATCTTGGCGTTGCGGACGACGCGCCGCGTCCCGTGGCGAACTGCTGGCCAAGTCGCGGGCATAACCCTCGGCAACTCGGCTTGGTACCAGCCTGTCAGGCTGTTGGGGCCGACGAGGCGGCGCTTCAGCGCACCAACCGGTGGAAGGACCGATCCAGTCTGGAAGCGAGGGCTTGAAGCGCATCGCGTCGCTACTCAGGCGGTCTGGTGGAGCAGTTTGGCTTGCTTCCAAGGTCAGCGCGTGGCCAGCCCAGGGCAGATCGATTGCTATCGGTACGGCATTGAGCCGCGCGAAGGCGTCGGCCACGTGCCGGTACCAGCTGCCCTCCGGCAGCGGCTTTCGCGGGGCCGCACCGCAGATGATCAAGCCGTCTTCCGCGCGGGTCAGAGCGACGTACAGCAGGCGGTTGGCCTCCTCTTGCGCGAGGGCATGGGCTTCGGCAACAGCGGCCTCAACCACCCTGCTGCGCATTTCTGCGCGAGGGCAGAAAATGGGAACCGGTAATGTCGAGTGCGGTGCCCGAATCCAATGAATCGTGTCCCGTTGCGGCGCTGTGCCGGTTGTGTCTGGAAGAATGACGAGGGGCGCCTGCAGGCCTTTCGCGCCATGGACAGTCATGATCCGCACGGCATCGCTGGAGGCTTCCGCTTCACGTTTTACTTCCGCCGCTGCGGCGCTGATTGCAGCGAGAAACCCCTGCATGCTCGGGGGGGTGTTGGTTTCGAATTCGATTGCGGTTGCGAGGAATTCGTCGATTGGCTCGGCTTGTTCCAGCCCGAGCCGGGCGAGCAGTCGTGCGCGGCCACCGAGCGGCCCTAACGCCTCGGCGAAGAGCTTGTACGGACTCACAAAGTCAACCCGATTCCGTAAGCTGCTAAAGAACGTTTCCGCCGCGGCCCAGTCTTGCCGGAGAGATGCGCGATCCAGCAACGCCGAGTGCAAGCTGCCGGAGCGGCCGATTGCCAGCTCCATAAGACTTTCGTCCGATAAGCCGCCCAATGGGCTTGTGAGGAACGTGGCAAACGCAACATCATTTTCGGGGAGAATCAGAGCGTCGGCCAGTGCGATCAGGTCGGCGACGGCCCTAGCTTCCGTCAAGAAGATCCGGTCAAGTCCGGCCACGGGAATGGCGCGCTGCTTGAGCGCGCGGGTCAACGCCTGGCCGAATTCATTTCGTACACGAACCAGAATGAGGATATCACCGGCTTGCAATGTTCGCCCACGCGCTGGCAGCTCGTACCGACCGATCGCCTGTTCGATCCAGATTGCAAGCGCTGTGGCCAGACGCTGCCGCGGTGAAGAGCTGATGGTGTACGCCGTCGCGGCTTCCCATGGTTCTGGGGGTGGATCATCGGCGGCGGGTGCTAGTGGCCAAAGCATCACCGCGCCGCCCTGGCCCTGACGGCTCGTGGAGTGAACGAGTTGCGCTCCAGCTTCAACTACTCCACGCCGTGCTGTGCCTGTGGCGAAAACTGAGTCGACGAGTGCTAGGACCGGCGCGACGGAACGGAACGAAGTCGCAAGGACACCGTTATGCCAACGCGCACCAACTAAGCGTGCCTTTGCTGCGATGTTCATCCTCCAGGCATCGAAGCTTGCGAGGTCTGCGCCCTGAAAGCCATAAATCGACTGTTTGCGGTCGCCAACAGCGAAGATGGTACGGTTTTTGTTGCGAGCATTTAGGCCCGAGAAAAATTCCTCTCCGATGGCGTCGATTACGCTCCACTGGCTGGGCGCAATGTCCTGGACTTCATCGAGGAGAAGGTGGTCGATGCCGCCGTCAAGCTTGTAGAGAACCCATGCTGCGCCTGGGTCCTTTAATACCCCGGCCGTTTTCGTGATCAGATCGGCATGATCGAAGCGCCCAGTCATACGTTTTTCGGCGGCTTCTTCCACCTGCAGTTCGAGTAGGAGGTGCAGTAAACTGGCGGATAATTCGGCAAGTGTGCTGGCTGCGAGTTGTTCGCAGACATTACCGAGTCGCCTTTGTTCGGCCTCGATAACCCCGAAGAGAGAGGGTTGTGCTTCGTCGAGTGTCTTGCTCAGAAACGCTGGTTTCACGCGTGGCGCTCCGCTACCGGTCAGAAAACCGGAACGCCATTGTGCCCATGAGGCACACCGATCCTCCTTGCTCATCGCAATCCACGCGAGAAGATTGAATGCCCGCGCCCGGGCGCGGGGAGAAGAGTTTTCGGCAATGATTTGCAGCGCTGTGGTGAGCTGGTCTGCATGCGGTGGAGTCACCGCTGTATCCCACAGCCGCGAACCATCATCGTCGGGCATACCCAGAGCAGCCCGTTGCAGTCCCGCAATGGCATCGGCGGTTTCATGTTGCGTAAACAGCCTCACAAGCGTGCCGCGCGGGTCACCCATCAACATGTCCGTAAGTTCGGCGAACTGTTGTTCGGACTGCTGCTCGGCAAGCAAGGATAACGCGTTCTGATCCGGCGTTTTGAGCAAGATACGTTCACGTACGGCGCGTCGGCGCAGCATCACTTCGGCAGGTTCAGCTACGGCAAAGTGGGGAGGAATTCCGGCTTCGAGCGGAAATCTTCGCAGCAGCGATTGGCAGAACGAGTGGATGGTTGCAATCCGCATGCCGCCGGGCAAATCCAGCACAAGTCCAAATAACGCTCGCGCCCGTGCGCGCTGCCGCTCATCAGGCGTATAACCAAGTGATGCCAGTTCGACGTTAAGAGTAGCGTCGCTCACAATCGCCCATGTGCCCAGCCGATCGCGCAGGCGGATTGCCATCTCCGCGGCCGCCGCTCGGGTGAAGGTGAGGCAGAGAATGCGTTGTGGGGATACGCCTTCGAGCATCAACCGCAGCAAGCGGTCAGTCAGCAATTTGGTCTTTCCAGAACCCGCCGAAGCGTCGACAAA
>JAJZCS010000269.1 GCA_021829055.1 Pseudomonadota bacterium | reverse complement strand
TTCACCCGACACCCGTCCTGACGCGTGCGACGTTGCCAGGGCTTGGGCCGACCCACGACGCGCCCGGCTGCCCGTCACCCCTTTTCCGGGAGGACTCCTTTGATCCGGTGACTAGGGTCCGACGAGGTCGACTTTACGTCCTGACCAATCCGTCCAGCCTCATCCTGAGCCCAGACCGGGTTCACAACTACCCTTACGGGCCCCACATTGGCGTAGGTGGCGGTTGGCAGGCTGATGGCTACTACAAGCCAGCTGGGATCGGTGATCTCCCAGACGCCCACCGCATTGAAAGCATGGAGCTGGTACTTGGCGATGCTCCAGGCAGAACGCTTTGGCGGGTAGTAGCCGCTGAGCGTATATCGAGCGGAGAACTGCTGTTTACTCTCCGCGCAATCGCCCCGCTGGGCACGTTGCCGGTGCTGGTCAATACGCTGCCCACGCTCGATGGCGCAATCGCGGATGCCACTGCAGTTCGGCAAGCTATGGACCAACTGGTCGACGCGTTCCATCGGCAGCAAGCGACGCCCATCGTGGACGTGGCGCGGGAGACGGTGAAAGTCATCCTGACGGCTTGGCTTGGAGTGAGCGCGCAGGGTAAGGATCTCGGCAAGGTTATCGAAGGAATCCCAGATGACAAATCACTGATGCGATGGGCCGCGTCGATCGTTAACCGCTTGCATCCGCGTGGCAAGTCCGCGGAGCGCGAAACACGCGCCGCGCAGGGCGTAATGCTACGTCCGGTGGTTGATGAGGACGCAGAAACCAGCGTTCATCTCGTGGGACTGGTCCTGCGCGAAGTGGGGTGGGTGAGATTCTGAGCTGTTCGGGCGCTTTGGTAATTCCGGACGCCCAAACGATGAAGCATCGAGGTGAGTTATGGCCGCGACTAATTTCAAGACAGAAAACAACACGTTTCGAAAGCTGATCGGCAACGGTTTGACATACCGCATTCCCCGATTTCAGCGTGATTACAGCTGGACCAATGAAGAATGGGAAGATCTGTGGATGGACCTCCTAGGGACGATCAAGACCGATGGAGAGACCGCGCATTACATGGGGTATCTCGTCTTGCAGTCGGCCGATGACAAGACGTTTGACGTCATCGATGGCCAGCAACGGCTGACAACCATCAGCATCATCGTCCTCACGATTCTCAAGAACATCCAACGGCTGATCGAAGCCGGCAACGATGCTGAGTCGAACAAACGGCGTGCAGAGCAGATCCGCCAGACCTACGTGGGGTATCTCGATCCGGTCACGTTGGTCGCACGCCCCAAACTCACCCTCAACCGCAACAACAACAATTACTTCCAGACCTACCTGGTGCCGCTTGGGCATCTCCCACAGCGCGGCTTTCGCGCCTCGGAGCACCTGCTGCGCAAAGCCTTCGATTGGTTCGACAAGCGCGTCGGCGAATACCTCAAAACAAGCACCGGCGAAGAAGGCATGCGGCTCGCCAAGCTGGTCGAGGACATCAGCGACCGCTTGTTCTTCACCGTGATCACCGTTACCGACGAACTGAACGCCTACAAGGTCTTCGAAACACTCAACGCGCGTGGCGTCCGGCTCTCAGCCACCGATCTTCTCAAGAATTACCTATTCTCGGTCCTCGATCGAGGCGGCGAAACCGACCACGAGCTACGCAATCTTGAAGACCGCTGGGAGGCCATTGTCGGTCGCCTCCAGTCGGAGAACTTCCCCGACTTCCTGCGCGTGCACTGGAACAGTCGCCGCAGCTTCGCGCGTCAGGCGGATCTGTTCAAGACGATCCGGGCGCAGGTTAGCGCCCCCGAAGCGGTGTTCCAGTTACTGCGCGACATGGAAGAAGACCTCGACACTTACCTGGCGCTGTCCTCGCCAGAGCCCTCCGACTGGTCCCAGGAAGACAAGCAACTGGCGGGCGTGCTCAAGACCTTCCGGGTGCGGCAACCTTTCCCTTTGCTGCTGGCCGCCAAGCGCATTTTCGACGCGCCGGACTTTACCGGGCTCCTGCGCGCTACGGTCGTGATTTCGATGCGGTTCAACGTCATCGGCTCGTACAGCACCGCCGAACAGGAGCGCAAGTACAACGATGTCGCTGAGCGCGTCGCGAAGCGCGAACTGCACCAACTCGGCGCCGCACTGCAGGCCCTGCGCACCATTTATCCGGACGACACTACTTTCCGGACGGCCTTCGCCGACAAGACCATCCGCACCACGGATTCGCGCAACAACCGCGTGGCCCGTTTCATCCTGTGTGCCATCGAAAAGCACGTATCCAGTCAGGACTACAGCTTCCTGAGCGACGCGTACAACATTGAGCACGTGCTGCCGCAGACCCCGCCGGACGGCTGGGGCGGGTTCGGCAACGACGATGCCGATGCGCTGGTGTACCGGCTCGGCAACATGACCCTTCTCCAGACCGGCGCGAACCGGGATCTCGGAACGACGGAATACAGGATCAAGCGGGCGACCTACCAGCAAAGCGGCTTCGCTATCACGCGAAAACTTGCCGACGAGAACGCCGAGTGGACGCCCGAGCGGATCGCCGCCCGGCAGACCTGGATGGCGGCACAGGCCACATCCATCTGGCGCATTGCGCAGCTGAGCTGAGGCGCGCATGAGCCACTACAAGCCGTACCCGGCCTACAAGAATTCCGGCGTCGAGTGGATTGGGCCGGTGCCGGAGCATTGGCGCATCGCGCCCATCAAGGCTCTGGCTCAGGTTATCAATGGTGCAACGCCCGATAGCGGCAATCCCGACTATTGGGACGGCGACATTGCGTGGTTCACGCCCGCTGACCTCGACAATGAAAACGCAACAGAGCTGAGTGAGCCGCGACGCAAAATAACTGCGATTGGCCTGGCGAGCTGTGCTGCACGACTGACGCGGGCCGGTAGCGTCGTGTTGAGCACGCGAGCGCCTGTTGGAAGTGTGGGTGTGACACAAACACCGTCGGCAACGAATCAGGGCTGCCGTACTCTCGTTCCGGCTGTAGGCATCCCGTCGAACTTTTTGGCCGAAACACTCGTCGCGGCACGCGCCGAATTGTCGCTACGAAGTAACGGCACGACGTTTCAAGAGCTTTCAACAGATTCTTTGGCGTCTCTGCGCGTACCGCTGCCGCCTCCCACCGAGCAATCCGCCATCTCCGCCGCCCTCGACCGCGAAACCGCCCGCATCGACGCGCTGATCGAGAAGAAGACCCGCTTCATCGAGCTGCTGAAGGAGAAGCGCCAGGCACTCATCACCCACACCGTCACCAAGGGCCTCGACCCGAACGTGAAGATGAAGCACTCCGGTGTGGAGTGGATCGGGGAGGTGCCGGAGCATTGGAAGGTCTGCCGGCTTGGATCGCTCTATCGGGAAGCTGTC
>JAJZCS010000268.1 GCA_021829055.1 Pseudomonadota bacterium | reverse complement strand
GCCTAACCATCACAGCAAGGGCAGTGTCGCAGATAGAAAGAGGAGTGTGCAACTTGCGTCCGACGAAACCGTCGCGCCCGTGCTTCAGATCACGTGAGGAATGAGCGCTTTCACGCGCTGGCGATACTCGCTGTATTGCTCGCCGAAGGTCTCCTGCATGAAGCTTTCTTCTGTTCGCAATTTTAACCAAAGCGCCAAAGCGACTGCGGCAATCTCCAGTATCATAACGGCGGTGCCGACCACCATGGTAGTGCCCAGCAAGAGCAGGAGGACGCCGGAATAGATGGGATGCCGTACCCACTGATAGGGCCCATGCGTGATGAGGACGTGACTTTCCTTAACCGTAACCCTGCCGCTCCAATTGCGGCCCAGCACGATCCGTGCCCACACAGCGAAGCACCCGCCGATCAGCATGAGCAGCAAGCCAATCGCTTGCACAGCAAATGGAGTTGGGAAAATGTGCCGGTGGAGTAGGTGGAATTTTCGGCCCGCAATGAAAAGTGGCGCAAGCGCGACCACGATGATTGAGACCTGAAGCAGCCGGGATCCCGTACTTTGCCGCCGTACGCTGCGTTTCTGCACGAAGGCGGCCAGCAGCCAGAAAATACCTAACGCTATCCATATCCATTTGACCACCGCATAAGGATTCATCATTCACCGCCATCCACAGACCTGGGGCAACGCCAGTTAGTGGGCCGCAGGGGATTGCTCGCATCCGTCACATATTTATACTCGTCGATCGTGCGCCGTAGCTAGTTCCATCAAGCTGTTGCGTGCCGTTGGATGTAGTATGGCAATAATTCGATTCGTGCTAGATCCGATGAGTTTAACCCAACAATTGGCTGCATCGAGTGTTGCTACGCCCGCCTTTCAGGGGCCGTCGCACAGCTATCTGGCGGACGCGTGCGATCCGCTCATTAAAGCTGTATCGGCCGCTCAATTAAAATTCGCGGCCCTCGCACGCTGGCATTATCCAGGATGCAGGCTCGATCCAGACGTGCTGCTTGGAATTTCAAGTATCGGCCATTGGGACGCACAGCGGGAACAGGAATGGGGTCTACCCTGGCATCGCAATGAAGGCATAGAAATTGGTTTTCTCGAGAGTGGTGTGGTGAATTTTGCTGTGGATGGCTGCGACTTCACTCTACATCCGGGCGATATCACCGTTACGCGGCCATGGCAGTTACATCGAATGGGTAAGCCGACTATAGGGCCGAACCGTTTTCACTGGTTAATTCTGGACGTGGGCATCCGAAGCCCGGTGCATTCTTGGAAGTGGCCAAACTGGTTGCTGCTGAGCCCGAACGAGTTGGAACAGATCAAGACCCATCTGCTGGAATGCGACCAGCATGTCTGGCGAGCAAGTGCGGACATGCGGCATTGTTTTCAGGAGATATCCCACGCGGTCGAACGCAACGGCGACGTTGGTTATGCGTCACGGCTGGCAATTAAGATCAATGATCTGTTGCTGTCTTTGCTGGACATTTTTCGCTCACAGCCGGTTGTGGTTTCTGACTTCTCTGTAGGCTCCCGGCAGACTGTGCATTTGTTTCTGGCTCGTTTGGCAAACGACGGGAATCGGCTGGCACATCCTTGGTCAGTGGACTCAATGGCAGCCGAGTGCGACTTGAAGGGTACGCAGTTCGTTCGGTATGTCAAAGAGCTGACGAACCAGCCGCCACTTCATTATTTGATTCAATGTCGCCTGGAATACGCAGCCGTCCTGCTACGCGAGAAACGCGGGATG
Organism: Pseudomonadota bacterium; assembly: GCA_021829055.1. GTDB lineage: Bacteria > Pseudomonadota > Alphaproteobacteria > Acetobacterales > Acetobacteraceae > Acidiphilium. The sequence goes on along the minus strand of JAJZCS010000268.1, from coordinate 1,628 downwards.
ACTATGACCGATGTCGCGCTTGCCTGCGGGTTTGCATCAAGCCAATATTTCGCGACGCTGTTTCGGAAGCGTTTTTGCATGCCCCCATCACAGTTTCACTCCAGTTTGCGTAAATAAGCGAACCATCCGCTCGGGCGAGCTTTTCACAGTCAATGCACATTTGTGATCGGTTGGGCCCAGGAGCGCAAAGGTGGCGCAGGTGTCTTCACTTTTCCAGTAGCAGCCCATTCGACGCCTCGGACGAACGTGGTAGAGAAGCCGGGCATCTCTTCTGCTTTTACGTCGTGACCTAGAGCCGTATAGAAGGTACGTCCTTTTCCGTAATGGACGGTCCAAAGCAGGGGTTCATTCCTGCCAGTGGGATTCATATCGAGATGAGGCCAGCCGCGGGCTGCCGCCACACTTGTTTGCTTTTGCGGAGGAGGTCTGAATCGGGGGTCATCGTAGGCCGTCGCCAAGACATGCACGCCGGACGTCATATGCATATTGTGGTACAGCTCGTCATCCGCTGTAAACGACGAGGGTAGCCCTGCAGTAATCGGATGGTTTGGGTCGACAATATTCACAACAAATGTGTGACGCGGCGCGTGCCCTGAAGCTGGGGCGCGGTCGGACCATACGCCTCCCACCATATTTTTATATTCGGTCCAAGCTGGCTCGACAATGCCAGTGGGTATGTGGTGTGCGCCCAGAACAACAAGACCGCTGAAGGCCCAGTTTGCGCCATGGACCACGACTAGCCCTTTGCCAGACCGGACGAAACTGGACAGGGCCGCCTCCGCAGTTGGCCCCCAGCGCGGGCCGTTGTAATCCAGCACAACCACATCGTAGACGGCCAGCGTCTGCGCTGTCATTCCTGTGGGCTCTTCGTTCACCCTGACGTCAAAGCGCCCGGTGTTCAGCAGCAGTTCTCTCAGACATGGAGTGGTGGTGCGCCAATCATGATTGTTTTGACCGGAAAGGATCAGGACGCGAATAGCTCCTTTTTGGAACAGCGGTATCCGGTGCGCAACGTCCTGCGCGTGGAGATGCGTACCTGCCGCGAGAGTCACGACAAGAACGGCTGCCAACCTTGTGAACCCGCTAAGACGCAGAAACACCGTACCTCCTTAGCAGCGCTTTTGTGGCATTGATGCCTTTTGCGGTTGACAGCTGCCGTCCTAGGCCTTCAGGCTCCCATTCGATGCCGATGTATCCCGTATAGCTCGACTTGCTCGTAATGGCCAGAAGCTTTCGATAGTCGATTGTGGTCTCATCCCCATGGGCGTTGAAGGCGTGTGTCTTGGCGTTGAGCGCCTTCGAATACGGCATCAGCTTCGCCCATCCTTTATACAGATCGAAACTTGCGCCCTTTTTGATTTTCGAGGGTTTTCCAGGTTGATTCACGAGGAAAATTTCCTGGAAATGTCCCGGATCGGCTTCAATTCCGGCGCGTCTATTGTTGACTTGCTGCATGACGCGGACCAGCCAATCGGGATCGCAACTGTAGCCCATATGGTTTTGCACGAGCACGTCGAGATTGGCCTTAGCGCCATACTCCAGCAATCGGCTATATCCTTCTACCGAGGAGGCTAGGACGGCCTGCTTGTTTCCAGGTGTTCCGAAGCCGATCCGGGACATTTCCAGGA
>JAJZCS010000267.1 GCA_021829055.1 Pseudomonadota bacterium | reverse complement strand
TCAAATTTGTCCGTCGCCGGCGTGCCGATCGTGGGAGTGGTTGTCGCATTTCTCATCGGCCTGCTATTTTTGGTACCGTTTCCTTCGTGGCAAAGCATAGTAACGTTTATCTCGTCCGCGACCGTACTGTCGTATGGAACGGGACCGGTAGTATTAATGACGCTCCGCAAAACCGTGCCAGTCGAACAATACAGACGCCCGTACCATCTGGGTGGCGCAAATATCGTTGGGTCTCTGGCCTTTATCATTTCAAACTTCATTATCTTCTGGAGCGGTGTCGTAACCGATACATTTCTGTTCGAACTGATTTTGGGCTTCGCCGTCCTCTACATCGCATATGAGGCTTTCATGGGTGTTGGTATCAGCAATTTGCATTGGCGGGGCGCTTGGTGGCTCGCGCCCTATTTCTTTGGCCTGTGGCTAGTCACGTACCTTGGTCCGAAGGCGCTTACCGGCGGTACTGGGCTGCTCAATCAGCTTGAAGCGTCAATAACGCTAATCGGATTCAGCGTTGCCATCTTGCTGATCGCCATGAATGCCGGAATCCCTAATCCAGAAGAGGCGAAGGCAACAATCCTCGCGGGCGAACCACAACTTTTTTCAGCGCCAGAGTAACTGCTTATCCTTCTCTTGAAGACCTGTGCGTGGGCAGGCCTAGCGCTTTGCAAGCGCAATGGCTCTTTGGTGTTCGGCCTGTCTGTCCTGCGCCCTGGGCGGGACGGGGACAATCTTCATGCCGGGAAGGCGAGAATATTCATCGTGCGCTTGAGCTTGCAGGCGATGGCAGTGAGATGAACCTGGACGGTGGCTTTGGCAAGACCTCGCCATCGTATTCGGCGCAGGCCATAGCATCGCTTCCATGTCCCGAAGATCTGCTCGATCCGGCCGCGCACGCGATGGATCGGCTGATTCCATTGGCGGAGCTTTTGCAACGTTTCCTGTTGGTCGCGGCCCCACGTGCCAGTGGCGACGATCCGGGGAACGCCGCCCTTTGCACGAACGGCATCGCGAAAGTGATTGCCGCGACAGGCGCTGTCGGCAAACCCCTCGCCGGGGTTATTGGGGCATGCTTCAGGGCCTGCCTTGCCGTCATTGATATTTTGTTGGCGGATGTGACAGAGACGTCCTCGACCAACGCTGTATCGGCATCGGCACCGGCGTGCGCCTTGAAGCCATGAACAGCCCGCTTCCCCTGATGCTTTGCCCAGCGCGCATCATCATCCTTCTCAGTTGCAGAAGCGATGATGGTGGCCTCCACCAGCGTGCCGGTCTTGATCGTGATCGCCTTCTCTCTGAGCTGCGCGGTGATAACCTCGAACAACTGGCCGTCGAGCCCGTGCGCCACCAGCAGTCGCCGGAACCGCACGAAGGCCGTCCGCTCAGGCGTCGCCTCATGCCGGGCAAAGCCGCAAAACCGGCGAAAGGAGGCTCGATCATCAAGCGCTTCAGCCAGCTCCACATCGGACAGACCCTACCAGATCGACAGCAGCAAAAGTCGCCGCACAACCCGCCCACTCTTCTCCCAACAGGCCAGACGACGCCAATCTGTCGCAGACTACTCCCAATGGGCGATCTCAAGCGGCTGACCCATGATGAACTCCCGTGCCCGCCACAAGCGTAGGTCACAGAATCACACCCAACCAAATTCGCCCCCCAAGAGTCAAAGATCACGTCGGCTAGTATAAGATGCCGCGCTGGGCGAACCACCGTTATGAAGCTGTTTCCTATCGGCTGAGACCGGCTGCCTTTATTCGGTCAAGATAGGCAGCCCACCGGAATGGTCGTTCGCGGCCTAGCCGGTACAGGTAATCCCATGTGTAGATGCCAGTCGAATGACCGTCATCAAAGCTGATGCGAATTGCGTAGTGGCCGTTCGGTTCGAGCGCAGCAATCCCGACGTCACTCTTGCCGGTGACAAGCTGCCGTTGATCGGCGCTGTGTCCTTGAACCTCGGCGCTCGGACTTTCAACCCGAAGATATTCGGCAGGCAACGAAAAATTCGATCCGTCCTCAAAAGCAATTTCCAAAATCCGACCCGTCTGCTTCAGTCGAATTTCTACCGGGGCTAGAATCGGGGACATCACAGCATGCACGTCATTCGTCAAGTTTTCGAGCCTCGTCGATCAGCATGATTGGGATACCGCCGCGTATTGGATAAGCAAGGCCGGCCCGTTCACTAATCAGCTCCCCGGCAATCCGATCATACGTTAACGGACCCTTTGTAAGTGGGCAGACAAGAATTTCGAGCAATTTCGGATCAACTGGAACTGAATCCCCCACCATCACCTCCCGCAAAACGGATTGGCATCGTCGCCTGTCCGACAATATTCCAAACCTCGACTTTTCACGCCTCGCGGCTGCTATGAGCCGGAACGATGCCATAACCCTATCATCTACCACCAAAAGGATCCTGCGACAATTGCGTCCTTTTCCGTGTAGGTCTTGTCAGCACTTTCCAGCAAAAAGTTCGAGAGCTTGAACCTAATCATTGCGCTCGGGGCCTGGTTCTCGCGGTCCTAGTCCGGTTGACCTTCAGATCTGGCAACGGCGCCGATATTTGCAGCCATGATGCCAAAGGCCAAGCCGTTTCTGCCAGCCTCTTGCTGTCCTTGGCGGAGACACCCTTCAAGATATCTCCGTCGCTTCATGCGGGAAGCAGCCGCTCACTAATGACGCGGCGTTGCTCAGGATTGCTGGCGGCGAAGGAACGCGGGTATCTCCAGACCGATATCCTCTGTCTGGCCGACCTTCACGCTCGCGCGCGCTTCCACCGCAGGTTCAAACCGCGCCACGCCCAATCCGGCGTTTGGCTGTCTATTGCTTAGCTCTTCTCCGCCGAGCATGCCACGCCCCTCGTGCCGAGGCTGCACATAGGCACCAATCGTTGGCTCGACGTGGGAGGCCCCGGGTACAAGTGCCGGCGCCGAGCGAAAACCATGTGTCATCCGCGAAAACAGGCTCGGTTTACGTCCAGGATCAGGTGGCGCTACCGGGCGCGACACCGCAGCTCCCACGTCTCTTTGGAGAACGGGTGTGGGCGCGGCAGGCGGCATGGACACCGGCGCGGGCTGTTGCCACTGCGGCGTTACTACGCCCGCAACAACGGCTATCGGCTCTGCCACGTCTGTCCCTTGCCCCCCTAGCCTATTCTGCATCTGCGGGTTCCGTGGCGCTGCCATTATTGGCGCCTCAGACGCCGCCAACACACTTTCGCCCGCCCGTACGCCGCCATGTGCGGCCACCGCGTCAACCATGACGTTGCCACCGCCAACCGACACCAGGCGCGGCTTTTCGACTTGGCTCGGTGCTGCACTGTCAATGCCGGTTGCTACAACTGAAATCCGTACCCGACCGCCGAGTCCTTCGAGGGCCGTCGTCGTCTG
>JAJZCS010000023.1 GCA_021829055.1 Pseudomonadota bacterium | reverse complement strand
GATCCGTACGAGACGTTCCTTGACCCGGATACGGGTGTGAACGATAGACGGCCAACCCGATAGATTGCGCTAGGAGTAAAAAATGACGGCTAAAAGTATTCATCCGGAAACATTGGTGCTGCACGCAGGATGGCGCGCCGACCCGACAACCGGGTCAGTTGCTGTGCCGATCCATCAGACCACTTCGTATCAGTTCCATTCGCCGGAACACGCAGAGAATCTGTTCGCGTTAACGGAGTTAGGCAACATTTACACGCGCATCATGAATCCGACGACGGCGGTCCTTGAGGAGCGCCTTGCCGCGATCGAAGGTGGCGTTGCTGCGTTGGCAGTCGCATCAGGCCAGGCGGCATCAGCGTTTTCCGTCCAGACTCTTGCCCGCGCCGGAGACAACATTGTTTCGTCAACCGATCTATACGGAGGCACATGGAATCTCTTCGCGAACACGTTGAAAGATCAGGGTATCGATGTACGGTTTGTTGATCCGTCTGATCCCGAGAATTTTCGCCGTGCCACTGACGATAAAACCCGTGCGTATTATGCCGAGACCCTGCCCAATCCAAAACTCGTTGTGTTTCCAATCGCAGAGGTTGCGGCAATCGGGCGCCCGCTCGGAATCCCATTGATCATCGACAATACCGCTGCCCCGGTTCTCTGCAGACCGTTCGATCACGGTGCAGCGATCGTTGTTTATTCGACCACGAAATATATTGGTGGCCATGGAACGAGCATCGGCGGCATGATCATTGACGGTGGTAACTTTGACTGGTTCCGTCACAAGGAGCGTCAGCCAATGCTGAATACTCCGGATCGAAGCTATCATGGAGCAATCTGGACGGAGGCAACCAAACCTCTAGGGCCAGTTGCGTACATTATTCGCGCCCGCGTTGTTCTCTTGCGCGATCTTGGGGCAGCGCTGTCACCGATGAACGCATTTCAGATTATTCAAGGTTTGGAAACCCTACCGCTGCGAATGGAACGTCATTGCAGTAATGCAACAACGGTTGCGAAATTCCTTTCTGGGCAGCAAGGCGTAACCAAAGTGATCCATCCGAGTCTTGCAACAGGTCCAGCACGGGAAAGAGCAGACCGTTACCTCCATGGAGGTTATGGCGGCCTTCTTGGTTTCGAGTTGGCTGGTGGCCGGGAAGCCGGAGTAAAATTCATCCAGTCCCTGAAAATGTTCTATCATGTTGCCAACATTGGTGATGCCAGGAGCCTTGCCATACATCCGGCAAGCACCACGCACTCGCAGCTATCAGCGGACGAGCAGGCAATGACGGGCGTAACGAGCGGTTACGTGCGGTTATCGATTGGTATCGAACATATCGACGACATCATCGGTGATCTCACCCATGCCCTGAGTACCGCGCAAATTATATAGCGGCCTGAAGTGTTCTGCTTTGCTGGGACGGGCATGCATTCGCACATCGAGTAAATTAAATGTGCAAGGCGCGCCCGTCAACGGCCAGAGCGGCCTCTTTCACCGCTTCGTTTAGCGACGGGTGTGCATGGCTTGTGCGCGCGATATCCTCAGCCGATGCACCAAACTCCATGGCAACCACAAGCTCCCCGATGATCGCGCTCGCGTCAGGCCCAATAATGTGCGCTCCGAGCAGCGTGTCGGTTCTCTTGTCGGCAATAATCTTCACGAATCCATCTGTGTCGCCCATGGTGCGAGCTCTACTGTTAGCGATGAAGGGAAATTTCCCTACCTTGTAGGAAACACCGGCTCCCCGCAACTCCTCCTCGGTTTTTCCCACTGACGCTACCTCGGGCCACGTATAGATCACTCCAGGAATCGCCGAATAATTCACGTTCCCCGCCTGCCCCGCGAGGATTTCGGCCAAGGCTATTCCTTCCTCCGCGGCTTTATGCGCCAGCATTGGCCCGGCAATCACATCGCCAATCGCATAGATTCCAGGAACGTTCGTCGCAAAACGCTTGTCGGTCTTGACTCGCCCCTGACCGTCTAACGCTACGCCAATACCGGCCAGCCCTAAACCTGAGGTATGGGCACGCCGGCCGATCGCAACAAGAACCACATCAGCCTCAAGAGTTTCATGACCATCTCCATTCGCGGGCGTAAGCGTCAGGCTTATGCTCGCATTGGTCCGCGTAGCACCAACCACGCGCCTTCCTAGTTTAAATTTGAGTCCTGCCTTCTCAAGAATTTTCTTAGCCGATTCGGCAATTTCTGCGTCCATCGTTGGGATCAGCCGGTCAAGAAATTCGACGACCGTTACTTCGGAACCAAGTCGACCCCACATGGTTCCCAGCTCCAGTCCAATATAACCGCCTCCGATCACAACGAGACGGCGTGGCACGGCTTTGAGCGTGAGGGCGCCTGTTGACGTAACAATTCGGGTTTCATCAATCTCGAGGCCAGGGAGAGACAAACTCTCGCTACCTGTCGCGATAACAAAATGTTTTGCCGAGTAATCAGTGCCCGCCACGACAATCGTGCCTGGAACCTTGAATACTGCAGCACCCTTGATCCAGGAAATATTATGTTTTTTAAACAGGAATTGAATACCCTTAATATTGGCAGAGACGATTTCGTCCTTACGAGCCATCATATTGGCCAGATTGAACGATATCTCTCCCGCGACAATCCCATGCTTTGCAGCCTCGTTCCGGAACGAAAAGTATTTTTCGGATGATTGAAGCAACGCCTTCGAAGGAATGCATCCTACATTCAGGCATGTGCCTCCTAACGTGCTGCGCCGCTCGACACAGGCGACTTTCATTCCCAATTGGGCGGCTCGAATAGCACATACATAGCCGGCGGGCCCGGCACCGATAACGATGACGTCGTACTGGCTACTCACCTCTGCCACCTCAGATATCCAGGAGTAGACGTTGTGGATCTTCGATGTTTTCCTTTACGCGTACCAAGAACGATACGGCCTCTCGCCCATCGACAATCCGATGGTCGTAAGATAGCGCTAGGTACATCATTGATCGAATCTCAAGTTTCCCATCGATTGCGATCGGGCGCTCCTGAATCTTGTGCATACCGAGAATGCCCGACTGCGGCGGATTCAGTATTGGTGTCGACATCAGGGAACCAAAGATACCACCGTTCGTGATCGAAAACGTGCCGCCAGACAGCTCGTCTAGTCTGATGGTGCCTTCGTATGCCCGTTTCCCGAAATCTGTTATCGCCGCCTCAAGTGCTGGAAAGCCAAGTTGATCCGCATCACGAATAACGGGAACGACCAGTCCATTTGGACCGCTGACCGCAATACCCATGTTAACAAAATGCTTATACACGATGTCATTGCCATCTATTTCCGCATTCACCGCAGGAAACTCTTGCAGCCCCACGACACAGGCCTTGATAAAGAAGCTCATCAACCCAAGCCGGATGCCCCCGTGTTTTCTTTCAAAAACATCCTTGTATTGCGCGCGCAATGCCATTACCGCGCTTAAATCAACTTCGTTGAAGGTGGTGAGCATCGCGGCGGTGTTCTGGGCCTCTTTGAGTCTCTCGGCAATCGTGCGCCGCAAGCGCGTCATTCGGACCCTTTCCTCACGCACCTCGTCAACTCGTGGCGTTTTCAGCTTTGTTGGCTCACCCGCTTCTGGCTTCCTATCGAGAAATGCGATTACATCGCCCTTGGTGATCCGACCACCTTTGCCACTTCCCGTTCCGATGTCCTCAGGCGCAATCTCCCGCTCGTCCATCATTTTTCGGGCTGCCGGCAACGATGCCGTGGTGCCATTTCGGGCGACCGGTCCTGATGGTGGTGGGGGAGGATTGACGCCAGCTTGCGGGTTGGCTGCCGGTCTTGATGCGGAGGTTTCACCAGTCACTTCAAGAGCACCTAGAACCGATCCAACCTCGACTTCACTTCCTTCCTCTGCGGAAATAGAGCTGATTCTCCCAGACTCTGGCGCGTTGACCTCAACGGTTACCTTGTCTGTTTCCAGCTCAACTATCGGTTCATCGCGGTCCACTGTGTCGCCGGCCTTCTTGATCCAGCGCGAGACTGTTGCCGTTATGACGCTCTCGCCAAGAGATGGAACCTTAATTTCCGTCAGCATTCTGCACTCCTCAGAAATTCAGATCATTGCGGTGTTTCTAATTGCCAAAGCCTGCTGAACCAGAACTGCTTGTTCCTCAACATGGATTTTTGCGAGACCGGTCGCCGGGCTGGCAGCAGCTCTGCGCCCGGCAAAGATTGGTCTTGTTTTGTTCTTCCGCGACGGGATGCAGCCTAAGGTCTCCTCGATGCGTCGATCAACAAACTGCCAACCTCCCATATTTTCCGGCTCCTCCTGGCACCAGACGATTTCTGCTTTCATATATGGGGAGAGAACCGTCTTCAAAGAAGACTTTGGGAATGGGTAGAACTGCTCCAGACGTACAATTGCAACATCATTGATGCCAAGTCGGCGTCTTTCAGCCAGGAGATCATAATATACCTTGCCTGAGCACACCACTACGCGTTTTACCTGATCTGCCGGTTGCAGCGTATCAATCTCTGGAATCACGGCATGAAATATCGATTTATCGCTCATATCTGATAACGCTGAAACCACAAGCTTATGTCGCAACAGAGATTTTGGCGTCATGATGACCAATGGTTTGCGAAAGTTTCTTTTTAGTTGCCGCCGAAGAACGTGAAAATAATTTGCCGGTGTCGTAATGTTACAGACAGACATGTTGCTTTCAGCGCATAGCTGGAGATAGCGTTCCAGTCGGGCTGAAGAGTGCTCTGGCCCCTGTCCCTCGTATCCGTGCGGCAGTAGCAGCGTTAGCCCCGACATACGTAGCCATTTGCTCTCGCCTGCCGACAAGAATTGATCAATAATGACTTGGGCTCCATTTGCAAAGTCGCCAAATTGCGCTTCCCAAAGAACTAACGTGTGCGGATCAGCCAGTGAATAACCGTACTCAAAGCCAAGGACGCCTGCTTCGGACAGTAGAGAATTAAAAACTTCGATTTTTGCCTGGGCATTCCGGATATTGTTAAGGGGAACATACTCATGTTGATTGCTCTGATCGATCAGAACAGCATGTCTCTGACTAAATGTTCCACGCTGGCAGTCTTCGCCCGATAACCGGACCCTGTGTCCCTCCAACAGCAAAGAGCCAAATGCCAGCGCTTCAGCAGTGGCCCAGTCGATCCCCTCTCCGGTCTCGATCATCTCGCGTTTTGCGTCCAGTTGCCTTGCAATTTTTGGATTGATATCAAAATTTGAAGGTGCTCGTGTGAGACACAAACCGATCTCGACCAGCGTGGAAGCATCGACTGCTGTAGGTTCCTCTGCCTTATCCTCTTCATCGTAGGACTGGTCGAATCCCGCCCAGTGCCCTTCTAGCCAGTCTGCCTTATTAGGCCTGTAGCCAGATGCCGCCGCGTATGCATCATCCAAGGTTTGCACAAACTCATCATATAGGCGCTTCGCTTGCTCGGCATCAACAACGTGTTCATCAACGAGACGCTCCGCATATAAATGGCGCGTGGTCTTCTGTGCCGCTATAGCCCGATACATGATTGGCTGGGTGAACGCCGGTTCGTCCGTCTCGTTATGCCCATGGCGCCGATAGCAAACCAGATCGATTACAACATCCACGCCAAATTCTTGCCTGAATTCGGCCGCCAGTTTTGCCACAAATACAACCGCCTCTGGATCATCGCCATTAACATGGAAAATGGGCGATTGCACGGACTTTGCAATGTCTGTGCAGTAGAGCCCAGAGTACCCATGAGCCGGAACGGTTGTGAAACCTATCTGATTGTTCACGACGATATGGATTGTGCCGCCTGTACGGTACCCGATGAGTTGGCTCATTGCCAGCGTCTCGTAAACGAGTCCTTGCCCTGCAAAGGCTGCGTCTCCATGCATGAGAATACCCATAACTGATCGTCTCGTCTTCGTGTCGCCAGCCATATCTTGGCGCGCACGTACCTTGCCCGCAACGACGGGATCGACAGCCTCAAGATGAGATGGATTCGGCTGCAAGGACACGTGCACGTTATTGCCGGCGATCACCACGTCTGTCGAAGTGCCGAGATGATATTTCACGTCACCAGCTCCCTGAACCGTATCGGGCTTAGAGCTCTCGCCCTCAAACTCTGAAAACACCGCCGTAAAGGGCTTCTTGACGACGTTGACGAGCGTGTTCAGGCGCCCCCGATGCGGCATTCCAATTGCGATTTCCCTTACGCCTCCCCGGGCAGCTACCTCGATGATCGCGTGAAGGGCCAGAATCGTGCTTTCGCCTCCCTCAAGACCGAAGCGCTTCGTACCGACGAAGCGTCGTTGACAGAAAGTTTCAAATCCTTCTGCTTCTGTTAATTGCTCCAGGATCTTTCGCTTCTGTGGTGCATCGAACGCAGTGCGCCAAGGCGCCCCTTCCATCCTTTTCTGGATCCATGATTTTTGATCTGGATCCTGTATATGCATAAATTCAACACCGATCTTTCCGCAGTAGCTCGCGCGTACGATGTTAACAATCTGCCGTAACGTTGCAGTCTCTAGCCCGAGTACCTGATCGATGAATATGGGTCGATCGTAGTCTGCCTCTGTAAATCCATAGCTGCGTGGATCGAGTTCGATATGATGGCTAGGTTTGCGCAGGCCTAGTGGATCAAGATCAGCCTCCAGATGGCCGCGCACCCGGTATACCCTAATCAGCATCAGGGCGCGGATCGAATCTGTAATCGCTTGTCGTGATATCGTCTTACCACCCGGCATGATGCTGTCAGAGGCGGCGACGGGACCCGGAAAGCCAAAAGGCCGCTTCGCCCAAGACGCTCCCTCGACGTCACTCAGAACCTGTTGCGCCTCGTCACCAAGAGCGGCGAACAAAGTCGCAAATTCCGGATCGATGCTGCTTGGCGCTTGCACCCATTTCGCATAGAGATTGGCGATAAATGCGGCATTGTTACCGTTCATCACGGTCGCCAGACTATCGATCCCGGCCATAGCGGTTACCCCTTATTATCCTGTCATGCCAAAAAATGCGCGAGATTCTGAGCTGTTCATCGTACAATGCCGATATTTTATCGTGACGCAATGGAACATGATTGCTCGTTCAACGACGCCGTGTGAGAGATGCTCCCGGACAGCGGCACCACCCGTCCAGCATTCCGACGTAAAAAAATCGAAAGATCAGGTCATGGGCTGAGCTTGCTATTGTTTTATCTCTCCTTGTCGGTACGGTACTGTTCAACGCAGAGCATGCCAAACTCGCCTTCAAAGCCACACGATCAATGCAACCTACGGATGTACTCTTTCTGAGAGCTGCCCTATTCATGGTAAATGTGCAAGTGTAGCGTAGGCTTCACTCTGCATCTCCTCGAGCCGAGAGAGCGTTCGCTCGAAGAGCTTTGTTCCTTCGCCAGCAAGGTAAAGCGCAGATGGGGGCGCGGCCGCCGAGGCATAGAGCTTGACCCGATGCTCGTAGAGTGCGTCGACCAACGTGATGAAGCGTCGCACCTGGTCAAAGTTGCTTGGTAAAAGCTTCGGTATTCCATCAATCAATACCGTTGGAAAATGCGTTGCGATCGCAAGAAAATCACCCGATCCCAGCGCGCGGGCGCACAATGTTGCAAAATCGAACCTGGCGACCCCATTCGCCGCGATCGGCACTTCCAGGTTGCGGCCAAAAACCCGCAAGATCTCGGTTCGCGGTATTGCGCCTCCGGCCAGATTAGCAAAAATTGCATCGAGCGCCTTCCTGGCGTCGTCGTTTGCAGGCGCGTACCAGGTGGCAATCCCGCGCAAGCGGTCGCGCCGATAGTCCCGTGCCGCCTCCAATACAAGCACATCCAGATGACGCTTCAACAGATCGATAAATGGACGCAACAAGTCGCATCCAGTCCCGCCTCGCAGCAAGTCGTCGGGAGGTGTATTCGACGTGGCCACCACGACAACCGCACGCGAAAATAGCCCTTCAAACAGACGGGCCAAAATCTGGCCGTCGCCAATGTCCAGAACCTGGAATTCGTCAAAGCACAACAGCGCCGCTTCAGCAGCAATTGATGCAGCGATCACCTCCATTGGATCGACATCCATATCTGCCCGATGGACCCGATGGAGCCTAGCATGCACCTCCTGCATGAACTGATGAAAATGAATTCGACGCTTTCGTTTTACTTCGGCCTGCTCGAAAAACAGATCCATCAGCATTGATTTGCCATGTCCAACTTCACCGACAAGGTACAATCCTGAAGGGTAATCGTCTGGTGCTTCGTCCACCCGCTTGCGGTTCAGCAGCCTCCCGAGCCACCCGTTGTGGGATACTACCTTCGAAGGGTACGGATCATATCCGCGCAAGCGCCGCCATAGAGCATCAAGGCGCTCTGCTGCGCGGGTCTGCGCGGGGTCGGCTTCGAGTCTGCCGGCCTCAATCAGGGCACGGTATTCCCCGAGAACCCCAATGGCTGAAGACATCGCAGGTTTATCCAACATTCGGCTTCGACGTCCGCCTTGTTGATTCTCCTTTCGCGTCGCCCGCTAGCCAGGTTGTCGGAATTCTTGCCTGCTTGTTTATCGAATCCATCAGCTCGCGTATAAATATTCTAAGAACTGAACCGATCTCCACCATGATAATCAGCCTCTCGTACCCGTTCGCATAGCCTGCCAAAAAAAGGCAAGCAACACGTAGCTTCGGGCCCTGCCCCATATATCAAACGGCGGTATGCGACCCCCAACCACCCCAATCTCCGCCTTATGGTTCAACACGGTCGAGAATTCTTTCTCCAAAATCACCCGCCAGCGCATTCGCCGCGGCGTCTTCCGATCCATCGTCGATCTGCAGTCCGCCATCAAACGCTATCTCCAGAAGTACAATGCCAACCCAAAGCCCTTCATCTCGACAAAATCTGCCGACATAATCTTGCGCAAACTCGCCCGCGTTCCTTTATCCTTCGTATGAGTCAGTGCACTCGCAGACACAACGTTGTGCAGGTGTCATAAAGACACGATGATCCAGAACCCACGCCCAACTCTCATCGCAGCGCGCAGTACCGAAGTCACCCCATCGTGCATCCCCCGGCGACGCACATGACTCTCTGCCAAGGCTCGACCGCAAAGCGCCACCGATGCCAGTGACCTTGAAGGCAGGAGCAGTGACTTTTGCACCATGATTTCCGTACCTCTTACCCAGCTCTGTCTAGCGTTTGAGTTGTTTCATACCACGGCAGTTCTGAGCTGTCATCGTAAGCCCTTGCTCAGATTCAAATAGCGTGGCGCAGCTCACAGCGTACCCCGAACCAGAACGTTAGAATGATTCATGACACCGTACCGGCTATCGGCGTCGCCGGGACACGGTCCACATCAGCTTTCCAGGTTTCCTTTGATTTCCGCAGCGGGAACGATCATAAGCGAAAAGTAAAATATCATAACAGCGAAGACGTAAATATATCCACAAAGATAAAAAAGTTGATTTTTCTGGCAGCTCGATGATATCAGATTCTGATGTCGAGAGGACGCACGATCGCTGTTGGCTATGCTGGTGACAACGCGCGTAGTCCGAGCATCAACGCTGCAAATGCTGCAGTTCCTGCCGCATAGATTAAAACGAACCAGATCAACTTCCTCAGTCGTGGACATCCAGAGCAAAACCGATTCATCATGTTGTCAATGGTAGTAAGCGCTCGCATCTATCTTCCCCCGAAACACGTAGTATGCGAAAATATTGTAGCCTACGATAATCGGAATCATGACCCCTGCACCAATCAGCAGAAACAACTGGGAGCTCACGGGTGATGACGCAAGCCAGATTGTCAAGGTAGGCGGAACAATATTTGGATAGAGAGAATATCCAACGCCTGCAAAATTCACAAAAAATATTGTTATGGCAAAAACAAACGGCGCCCAGTCACGTTTTGTCACCCCCACTTTCCTTAACCCGTGAAACAAACCATAAAAAAGGCTGATCAATACCAGAGACGCAAGGGCCGTTGCCAGAACACCAGAGCCGCTAAACCAACGTTGTGCAAAGCCATGATGCAACATTGGTGTCCAACAACTAAATACCAGAACCAGTCCCAACATCGCCACGGCCAGTTTTACCGCAATCTTCCGCATCCGAGCCTGCAATCCGCCATCAGTGCGCCATATCAGCCACGTTGAGCCTAGGAAAGCGTAGGCAAGAACCACAGCAAAGCCAGTAAATATCGAAAAGTATGAAAACCAACGAAGCGCTCCACCGGTAAATTGCATATTCGACACCGGTATTCCGTGGAGAACAGCGCCAAGAATCACACCTTGACAGAAACCCGCAATAATCGATCCACTCATTAGTCCGGCATCCCAGTTCCGCCGTCCTCGCTCCGTTGTCGCCCTGAACCGAAATTCAAACGATACGCCGCGCAGAATTAACGCCATAAGCATCGTAATGATCACTGGATAAACAGCAGGTAGAATCACGCTGTACGCTACTGGAAAAGCACCATAGAGAAATGACCCGCCGAGAACAAGCCATGTCTCGTTACCGTCCCAGACAGGCGCGATCGAATCAACCATGACATCGCGCTCCGGCCGTTCCCGTTCAGCGGCAAATAGCACCCCGACGCCGAGATCAAAACCGTCAAGAGTTACATATGCAAAAATTACAAATGCAATGATAAAACCCCAGATAACTGGAAGCGAATGACTGTTGATCATGGCGCATGCTCCGCTTATTTGACTCTGGAAACACCTCCATGAAGCCCCTTTGGCCCATGGCTTCGCATCGGCTTATCTCCCTCGAGATCCGGTTCATCCAGGACCGGCTCGCGCGCCATCATCTGCAACACATATCTGATACCGGTTCCGAAGATAAAAAAATATAATACGATAATAATCCCGAACGACCATAACAATTCTCCGACTGTTAACGGTGAAGCACTCTGTGCTGTTCTAAGGAGACCGTATACAGTCCATGGCTGTCGGCCAGTTTCTGTAACAACCCACCCGGCGATAATCGCAATGAAACCGGCAGGACCCATCGCCATTGCAGCCTTCATGAAGAGCCTGTTATCAAATAGCCGACCTTTGAAACGAAGCCACAGCGACGCTAAGCCCAATATCATCATGAGGCTCCATATTCCAATCATAATCCTGAACCCCACGAATGTTGGTATAAGGACCGGCCAGTCCCGCCTCGAAAAGGCATCAAGACCTTGTATTACTCCGTGCATTGAGTGAGTCACAATTAAGGATCCCAGCCGAGGAATCTTTATGTCATACAACAGTGTTCCCAGCGCTCTGTCTGGCAGGCCAAACAGATGCAATGCCTGTCCTGCTTTTGTATGAAAATCGCCCTCGATAGCAGCGAGTTTTATCGGCTGGTCGCGCCACACCTCGCGGCCGGATTGATCACCGATGAAACCTTGTACAGGTGTGACGAACGCCGCCATCCACATCGCCATAGAGAACATTAATCGGCTGACCTGGTTGTGCTTATTCCGTAACAAGTGAAATGCTCCAACCGCCCCTACGGCGAAAGCGGTTGCCAAAAACGCGGCCATAAGCATGTGCAGCCACTCATAAGGAAAATCAGGGTTGAAAATAATCTTCAACCAATTTCGCGGCTCAAATGTTCCATTTGACCCTATCGTGTAGCCCCGCGGCGTCTGCATCCAGGAATTTGCGGCCAAAATCCATGTCGCGGAAAGCAGCGTTCCGATTGACACCAAGGTTGTCGCAAGAAAATGTAACCGTGGTCCCACTCGGCTTAATCCAAACAGCATGATTCCAAGGAAACCAGCCTCTAAGAAGAATGCGGTCAATGTTTCCCATGCCAGCAACGGCCCCAGAATTGGGCCGACCCTGTTTGAATATCCACTCCAGTTAGCACCGATCTCATAGGCCATGACCAGCCCTGAGACAACACCAATGGCAAAGATAACAGCAAAAACTTTTAGCCAATACTTGTATGTATCGAGGTAAACTGTTTTTTTTGTCACTAGCCACATCAGCTCCAGCACGACCAAATAAGCGGCAAGGCCGATTGAGAACGCCGGAAACATGATATGAAATGCAATAGTAAAGCCAAATTGGGCGCGTGCCAGTTGAATTGCGAGTGGCGCTGTAACAAATCGTGTCATGACATATCCTCGACTCATGGATCGTAGGATCGGTCCGTGGGTCGGATGATGGAGCAACCATTTCCTACTCGCCGAATGTCGACCTAAAGCCTTCGTATTCAAGGCCTCGTCGACAACCTCCTCCCTATTATGCGATCAGGAATTCGTGATGTGCTGGATATCGGCGGCCTTCCACTTCTTCCACATCTGAATTTTCATGCATATCGACGAGTCAAGTCTTTGCATTTTGAAACGTGAAGAGCCGAAAATTTCCCTGATTGCGCTGCAGAACGGAAGCGCCTGTCATTTTAGATGAGGTTGAATATGACGCTCTGCTTTTAAGGCGCGATACGCAACTAACGCAAGTCCTTGGTTCAAAATCACTTTTCAAAGACATGGGAGGCAGATGGCCACATAAAATTTATGCGTTAGAATTGACGCGTCGTTGCCGTGGATCGTTCTAATTCAGAGCTGCACCAGGGACTCGATATCAACCGTTACTGCTGCAGCTCGCGGCTAATGACCAGAGCATGCCTTTAGGCTGAAGATAGGTCAAGTGGAGATCGTATACAGTGCAAGAGGCTTGAATTGACAATAGCGTCGTACCCATTTTTGTTTTTTTTGAACGACATTCATCTGGACCATAAGGCAATGCTGTAGGTGCGAGTGAGATACACCTCATTATCAGTGGTCCGACACATGATCGGATTTTCTGAATACCTTAATGTTGAGTGTCTGCGGCCTGAATGCCGACATCGAAATGAAATGGCCGCTACGGTGCTTCCATGCGGGCATAAAACGCCTTCGTTTTCGTGGTCCTCATCCCGTGATACAATCCAGTGAATTGCGACAAGGACGTACGATGGGACAAAAGAAGCGAACGATTTTATGTACGATATCTTTGGCAGCTGCGTTGTGGAGTTCTACACAGTCCTGGGCAAGTGGTCCAACGACGCAACAGATCGTGCAAGCCTTAGAGCCGTCGCCTCCCCCATCCGCGACCACGCGCGGGATCGAAAAGCCGACGTCACCGGCAGGCACAAAAGGGTCTAGGCAGGTGCCAAGGAAAACTCAGACCCATCTCGACGTTGGAGGAGCGCCCCCCCCGGGCGCAACCGCCGTAAAGCGTGCGCGGGTTAGATCAGGTGGCGAACACAAGATGCCACGCACCCAGTCAGTTAATCTAGACATCGACTTCAGCATGGGTTCATCAAAGCTGACGCCCGCCGCGAAAGCGCAACTCGATCAAGTAGGCCGCGCATTGTCCGACCACAGTCTTGCAGGATACAGGTTTGGCGTAATTGGTCACACTGATACTGTCGGTCAGCGGTCGGCAAACCTCGTGCTGTCAGCCACCCGAGCGAGGGCAGTAGCGATCTATCTTGAAAAGAATTTTCATATCTCTCCAAAGCACCTAGATGACTACGGCGTTGGTGAGAAAGATCTACTCGTTCCCACTCCCCCCCAGACGCCGAATCCACGCAATCGTCGCGTGGAAATCGTTAATCTTGGACGGTAGCATATTGTCAATGGAACTGTTTGACGCGATTCGAAAAAACAGGACGACTATTGGCCTGTTATTGACAGACAAACGCACAACGCGTGGTGCTCAACACATAGGTCGATTTGCAGTTTTTTGCCCTCAACAATTCAAATTCTCGTGGGGAGGGCATGATGCCGGGTCACGGCAGGTCAGCCATAACGTTCTTCGAGCCAAGGATTGGCGTTATTGTTGTAACCGCGCGTTTCCCAAAACCCCTTGCGGTCCAAGGTCATAAAGGTTATTCTGCGAATCCATTTTGCCGATTTCCAAAGATAGTAGCGTGGCACAAGTACGCGCAGCGGACCGCCATGTTGGCGCGAAATAGGCTTTCCTTCCCAGGTGTGGACGAGGAAACAATCCTCCATGGCGAACTGATCGATCCGAAGATTTGTTGTATAATTATCATAGGATTCAAACCACACATGCGTCGCGTCGTCGTTCGGCCGTGCCAGCTGGAGTATGGTGCTGGCCGCTACACCGCGCCAGTGATTATCAAAACGCGACCATTGCGTAACACAGTGCATATCGGATGTGCTGTCGTGCTGCGGCAATGCCATGACTGCGTTCCAGTCCAACGTTACCGGATTCGCGACAGCACCATCGATGACCAATTTGAATTCTGACAATGACACATCGGGCTGCACGCCAAGATCAAGTACGGGCCAGTCATGAACCTGCCGTTGACCAGGCGGAAGGCGCTGTTCGTGAGGCGCGTGCTTGCCAGTGAGAAGACGACCTTCCTGGGCCCATTCCTGCTTGCGGCTGATAAGCTTGTTCTTCATCTGGCCGAGCATTTCTACTCCCAACATGTCTCTTTTAACCACCTTGGTCTCCTTTACGCGCATCGGAGCGGTCTGAGGCTTCCGGTTGCAAGCGATTCCGAACGCAATTCCCATCGTCGCCACAGCCACGTAAAAATCAGTGGCTCTCAAGATATGTACAGCAACCTCGCACCGCCAATTTCCTGGTGTCGGTGCTGTACTTGCAAGACAAGTAGGCCGTGCTGGCATTGGCGGCCTTAGCGTGGCTGCAGGGAGAGTGCGGCCCGGGTCAAACAGACCTCGCTCGCGAGGCCGCTGCGCTGATGAATATCAGCTCTGGTCTCAGAACTCAACGCAAGACCCCAGAACGTATATTTCCGCTGCTGGAATCGACCAATCTGCAGATTTGTCACTTTGGCGCTTTTTTACAGGAGTGCCAATCCGCCTCCGACAGTCGACCGGGTTCTTAATAGAACATTCCCTTGGCTTATCCGCGGTCTCTCATCA
>JAJZCS010000266.1 GCA_021829055.1 Pseudomonadota bacterium | reverse complement strand
TCCGGCCGCCGCCGCCACGCGCTCCCTCAGATCATTCGAATAATGCCGACCCATCTCATGCTGACCTTCAATCCAGCAATAAGCTTGAAACAGATTTTCAGCCGCGCCGGAATCCCAAAACAATTCAGAGCAAAAGAAAAAGACTCTAGCGGTCATGGTGAACTGCTTTTTTTAGGGCAAGGATTTCTTCTTGGGCACGTCGGCAGCGTTACCAATCGTGCCACAGTTATAGTATTTCGGACCCTACGGCCCAACGCGCTTTCTTGAACCAAGTACGAGCGGCATCCTCGTCAGAAAACATCTCATTGAAAGCGCGCCGCGCCATGGTCACTCTTTGTTCTGTCAGTCGCGACCTATTTAATCAAACGGGCATTTTCTATTCCGATTATATCTTTGTCATACGCGAGCAGGAAAAGAGCGGCTATGCTACCCAGCAATTTTCAATTTTCTGAATGCGGTAAGTGCGCGTTCCCGGCTTGCCTTCAGGTCTACAATGGGGAGCGGGTAGGTTTTGCCTAAAGTGACGCGAGCGGCACGAAGCGTCGATTCTGGAGCGATCCAAGGAGAATGGATGTACCTAGCCGGCAGGCCAGCAAGTTCCGGGATATATCGTCGCACATAGTCTCCTCCAGGATCGAATTTCTGGCCTTGCAAAACGGGATTAAAGATCCGGAAATACGGCGTGGCATCTACGCCGCACCCGGCGACCCATTGCCAAGAAGCTGCGTTTGATGCGGCATCGGCATCGACGAGCGTGTCCCAGAACCAGGATTCTCCATCTTGCCACCGGATCAGGAGATTCTTGACCAGAAAAGAAGCCGCCATCATGCGGACACGGTTGTGCATCCAACCGGTTTCCCAGAGTTGGCGCATTCCGGCATCGATAATAGGGACGCCGGTCAGACCACGCTTCCACGCTCGTAATTCGGTCGGCGCACGGCGCCAAAGAAGACTAGCGAAGATGGGCTTCATCGGGGCGGTGGCCAGAGTTTCGTGGTGCCATAGGAGGTGGGCCGCGAATTCGCGCCATAGCAACTCCTTAAGGAATGCGTTCTTGCCAACGTGATGCTTCGTATTGGCTGCTTTTGTTGCAAGCCAAACTGCGTCCACGCTGATTTCCCCCCAATGAAGGTGCGGGGACAGCATTGAGGTGCCGGCGGCGGCCGGGAGGTTTCGCCGCTCATTGTACGGTTCGAGGCCGAATTCCAAAAACTGCGTGAGCCGCTGTTGCGCGCCCCGCTCACCGGGTTGCCAGGTTGCCCGCAAGCCGTCGGCCCAATCGAACTTTGTCGGTAGCAGCTCCCACTCATCGATGTTTTCGCTATCGATCTGACCGATTCCTCGGATCCGTTTTGGCGCATCAGTCAGCGGACGAGGCATATAAGCCTCGAAGCAGGCGGCTGCGAACGGTCCGTATACGCGGTAGCTGTCACCAGCCTTCGTCTTGATCTGCTCAGGGTCCAACATCAGTGCTGACCGATGCCTATAGAAGGCTCGACGTTGGGTGCTCAGGCTGGTCGCTATGTCCCGGTCTGCCTCTCGGAGCCAAGGCTCGTGTGATTTCCCGGCGTGGACAGCGTCGGCTTCGATCTGTTTCGCGAGGGTTGGAATGATTTGCCGCGCTTCACCACGCCTCAGCACCAGATTGGCGCCTCGAGCGGAGATCTCGGAGGCAAGGGACGACAGGGAGTGATGGAGCCACCAGCGTGAAGCTGCTCCCAAGGTCATGGCGGGATCAAGCACAAAGACAGGCACAACTTGGCCTGCTTCTAGAGCTGCGATGAGTGCTGGGTTGTTAGCAAGTCGCAGATCGTTACGCAGCCAGAGGACACTCCTTCCCATTATGCAGCTCCGCGTATTTGTTGATAATGCATGTGCTAGCTTACGATTCCTTGACGGGCCATACTTCGAGGCTGCGGACCGGCGAGATGGTGATCGAGCAGATCGCAGTTTTTCAGACGCCATGAGAAAATTGGCCGTCCTCCATACCTGCAAATCCGCATAAGTGTTTGTTGTCTTTTCCGAATTTTGTCGCGCTATATCTCAGTCAGATAAGCCTGGATCTCTATCTGGATCTCTATATCGGGCGAAGCGAACGGCCGTATGCCCGCGGGATGTCCAGAGGCTTGGCATGATCAAAAGGCAATTGTCGTGGGGTGTACGAATTTCATGAGTACCGTCATAGCCGATCAAGGTGTCTGCTTCGGCGATAACATGGCCGCCTCGAAACGGCTGCAAGAAGCGGAACCTATCAGTTTTGGCGGTTACGAGCTTCGTGACCTCTGCAAATCGCGGCGCTTCGGTTTTTACGGGCTCGGCCATCTCGATTAGCCTGGAGCAGCGTAAAACCGCGTTGATGGCGTCGAGCATCTGAACGACGGTGGCTTGCCGCCAGTGTTGTCCGGCCTCGACCAGCACACAGGAGGCATAGCCCGATGAGGCCGTGAAACGCGGATAGTCGACCAAACGCCGACCGCCAGCGTGACCCGAATCAGCAACGACCAATCTCGTTGTTCGAAGAGACAAGGCAAGAGACTTGCTGCGCACACCAGAGCCGCACAAAAGTAGGGGATCGGATGGCCAGAGCATCGAATGCAGATCAAGAACTACATCTGCGCGATCGATAACGCTGCGAATTGCTCGGGCGCGGTCTAGCTCCTTGGAGCGACGAACGCCGTCAAGCAGCGCCGGATCCCAGACCCGGTTCAAGTCTTCGTCTACGAAACGCGAAGCGATCGGCACCGCGGGATCAAAGCGGTGAAACGCCTCAAGATTTGCAAACCCAAGCGTCAACATGCCGCGTACCGGATACGGATGGGTACGCAACATTGCATCGAGTGCGACGGCGCCGGCGATTTCGTTACCGTGCATTAATGCGATCACCGCGACGTGCGGGCCAGGCTGCTCAGCGCGGAACCGCCAGAATCCAGCGAGCCCGCAATTACCTGGTAGCCAAGGAGAGAGGTCGGGGGGAACGAGCTCCACCTCGAACTCCAGCGTTGAAACAGGGTCAAGTGCAGTCGGACCGGAATAGGCGATTTCAGGAGATCCCGACGGGCCAACGCCAGCTTTCCGTTGATCTAATTCAGACATCGAAGGTACTCTAACGCCCAATCACAGCTTCGCAACTGCTGCGCGGCGCCGCGATCGTTGTTCCTGCTAGACAGTCCTGTTTGAAATAGGTGGGTGGTCCCATCCGACGCTTCCTTTTCTACATACAGGTGCGCGCCGTTGCCGACCAGATGCGCCCACGCCTGCCAAAGCTCGCCGGCCTGCTCGACGAGGCCGAAGCCGACGTGCTCGCCTATATGGACTTCCCCAGCCAGCACAGGGCGAAAATCCACTCCACCAATCCGCTCGAACGCCTCAACGGCGAAATCAAACGCCGCGCCGAT
>JAJZCS010000022.1 GCA_021829055.1 Pseudomonadota bacterium | reverse complement strand
TAACGGAGTAACACATTTTCGATTGTTCGATCAAACTGTCGCAAGACATCTCCCACATGAACCACCCTACCGGCGTTATCAATGCTCGCGGTTCCCGAAACAAATAGGTGAGCACGATCAGAATAGCTGATTCGTGTGGCACGTTCAAACGTCACGTTATAGTCATTGGCCTGGCAAAGATAATTAAAGTCATTTAGATACGAAATTTGCTTAGGTAACAGACCTAGGATCGAATATGCATCCATCGTCACCATATCGAACCGGTGTGCACACGCCCCCTCAATTCCCGTACTCGCAATAAAATGCGTCTCCGCAGACAATCCTTCTTGAAGAAACAGTTCTCGCCTGCTTGTTACCATGTCGTTATAAAATACATCTACATCTTTAACGTAGATCCAAGTACGAACGCAATTATTCAGCAGATTCCCACCAAGACAATCAAGTGTCCCGACAACATCACGGAACAACTCGCGCGTTTGCTGAGATACGGGACTCGGTTTTTCGTCTGCTGATGCACATATTCCTGTTGTCCAGAGGTGCGAAACTCCCTTCTTTTCGACGACCACGTGATGAGGCGTCAGCCTTCTCTTAGAAACGCCTAACGGATCACTGACATGATATGCGAGGAGCGAAAGCTTTGCTTGTGACAATGGCTGCTGCTCGATAAAAGAAATCGCGACAGGAGACCCGTCTTTATCAGAAAACAGCGTGCTGCGCTCTAGAAGAGCGCTCTGGTTTACAATATCACTGACGAACAGACGGCGAAAAATTGCACTGCCATGAGGTAAGCTAAGTTCTCGCTGTGCCTCATCATAGCGTTCTTCAACGTAGGCAATTTGCTCTTCAATTGAGAGTCCATAAGGTGGATCCACAACGATAAAATGTTCCCCTCCCCCCGGATTCTGCCGGTAGGACTTTATGGCAACAGTTTCGCTGGATTCCATCCTCAATACTCCACATTCAAAGGCTAATGCCGTGTCGGTACTTATTAAGAAACAAATTCTACTCGTTTGTGGGATTCGTTAACCACTCCATACCAGCGCGTCCATGTAAATAGCCGTTGATAAAGGGAATGGGCGCTGTACTTTTGCGCAGTTTTACAAGTCCTTCTTCGGCATCAAGAGCGCCATCAAGTACTGCACGATACACTGATGCGATTTCAACCATATCAAGCGCGTGTGGTGACAGACGAAAATGTGTTACTCCGTTAGCTTGGAGGTTGGCAAGATCACTTAGAAGCGTCACATGCCCATATGACAGCGTCTGCGTACCGTTAATCGTTAGTAGCGGGCGTCCGTTGAGCTGGGCTATTTCCATGCCGTCCAAATCTTCACCGCACACGAATTGACAATTATCCTTGTGTAAGTCATGGGCACGCGCATGATAACACCTCTGCGAAATCGCAAGCGGTTGGCGCCCAAATGCAAAAACCTCTATTTCAATTTTACTTTTTGAAGCCAATGTTATAATTGCTGACGCAGACAGTTCGATTGGAGCATTGATTCGCACCGCGCCCATTCCGATAAGCACGTCAAGCGTGCCCTCATTAAACGCGTTTATTAACGGGCCGGAAACGAATTCTTTCCCGTTCAGAAGAGATATGCAGGCGATGTCATTGACTTCGATCAGCTCTACCGCGTGGCAGATCGACGCAATCATAGACACTTCACGGTCTGTCGTGATCAACGCCGGCGTCGAAAACACGACCTGTTTTCCAGCTCGCTGCAGGCGCTCTGCTATGATCGTCAGATCTTTCTCGAACCACGGGAGACGCTTGCTGCACACTACCTCGCCGAGGTAGGCACAGCTGATTGGCGATTCGTCAGCCATTCGCGCATAAAAATCTAGGCGTTGTGCAGCAGACCAATGAAACTGTACTGGTCCTAACGTAAGTTTACTCATCGCCATCCCTTCGCGTAAGCGCCAAATGTTTCACGCTGTCCCTCCGCGACAGTTCGCAATACATCTGGCGTTCCCGCCGGCGCCCTGCCCTCCGCGAGAGCGTCGAGGATACCGCGAAACGCAGAGACAACAGTCGCAACATAGTTACGCCCGCGTTGGCGGCCTTCAATTTTCAGTGCTGTTACGCCTGACGCCTTAAGATCAGACAAAAGAGGAATGACATTGAGCCCTGTAGGCTCTTCAAATATATAGCGTGGACGCTCTCGCACCAGGAATCGCCCTTTACATGGCGTTGGGTAGGCCGCTGGCTCGTCAGTTCCGAAGCAGTTGATCATAACGTCGCCGAGACACGAAAGAAGACCTCCGCCTTCCTCGCGATACGAAACACATTCAGCGGGAGCACAGACACCGTCGCTACTTGGCGAACGGCCAGTCATATAGGATGACAGAAAGCAACGCCCTTCGACCATGGTTCCAAGGCTGCCAAACGCGAAAACTTCGGCCTCAACGCCCGTCTGCCCAATAAGATTTGACACCTCGTGTACGGCCAACACGCGCGGCAAAACGACGCGACTTACCTCAAATTTTTCCATGTAGAAGCGGATGCTAAGCGCACTGGCGGCTGCGGCTTGCACCGAGAGATGCCGGCGTAGTTTTGGATGCTGACGCATGGCGTAATCAAGCAGACCAAGGTCAGCAAGTATCACTGCATCAGCACCGCACGCAGCCGCGTCATCAATTGCGCGATGCCACGTCTCAATTTTGCCCGCACGTGGAAATGTATTCACCGCGACGAAGACGCGGCATCCGCGGGCGTGCGCGTACGTAATGCCAGCACGCAGTTCCTGTCGATCGAAATTTAGACCGGGATAGTTACGGGCATTGGTACAGTCGCGAAAGCCACAATAGACGCTGTTGGCACCAGCATCAACAGCAACACGTAGCGCTGCAGGATTTCCTGCAGGGCATACCAGTTCCAGATAACGCGTCATGTTACTCCAGCAATTCGGTTTCGACGTCTGGCTTGCACTTCAAGCTTGGCCACTCGCTCATTCGTTGCCCGCAACTCGGCAGTCAGTTTGTCATAATAAGCAGTCGACGAATTCGTCTCCTGCCGTCTGGCATGCAAGATCTCATGCTTGCCAATTATGTATCGTCTTACTTTCCTCAACCGACGTTCTAGTATCAGAGCGGCAACCCGAACGGGAGTGCGTACGGGTCCAAACATCCTTGCAACCACTTCAAAAATGTCCAACGCCTCGCGCTCGATGATATTCCGAAGATTTACAATGGCTCCCATATCTCCGGTAACGGTAAGATCCCGAGAAAAGAAAAGGGAGTCGCTATCGAGACAACCATCCAGTAATCCTAGCAAGGTTGCCAAATCACCTCTCACGCGAGCGTTCAGAGACTCGTCGAACGTCGGTACCGGCAGAAGTGATGCCGGTTTTCCGCCGAACCGAATAATGAAACGATAGTCCAAATCGGTTGGTTCTATGCCGATCGCACAAGGTTCGTGGCCTGCAAGGGCTTCGAACAACTGCGGATACGTCCGCTCCAGCCGACGTATAAGCATAGCTAAGACGGGCCGTAACGCCACCATGGGGAAGAAACCCAGGATGTTGCTCGCGAGCATGACTGGGAGTTCCCTCTCCGCCATCAACTTCCCTCTCTTTTGATTCGTGCCGATCTGACAAGAGTATCGTCTCAACATGCGAGAAGCGGGTGTGCTTTGATCTAAATCAAGGTGCCCTCACCTTCAGACCCATTCTCACGAAGTTGGCATATAGTTGAAGAACTCTGGTCAATGCCTAGCCGCTGTTCTAGCGCGCGGAAAATCCGCGTGGACTGAGAATGGCCCGCTGATGTTGCCCGCGGCTTCGTGCGGCGTTTGCTCGAACTCGTCATGAGGCGTTGTGTCGCCATGAAACGAGTTTCGGATGAGATTGCGCGAGGCTTCTGGGACCGCTCTGAGAGTGGGCAGGCGCGACTGGCTAATTGCCCGGTGGACTCAGGAGCTTTAATTACGTTCAAGAGCACTGATGTACGCTCACGAGCTCTGCACAAATTGCCTGGCGGTCGTTTTAGAGCCTGATTGGTTTCGGTGGAATCGAGGGATTCCCGGATCGGCGACTGAGCGTTTCAAGCTCTTTGCTGGAGGTAAAGCCGGTCGGAGAATGCCAAGGCCTTCCTGGTCCTGGTTGACCTACGCAACGAACCAGACCGACCGCCCTGGATGACAAACCTGAACCAATCAGACTCTAGGTGTTTAGTTTCGGCATTTGCTGGATTGGGTTTAGCGTGAATTGTTCTGGTTCATTTGCCCGGGGTTTAACGATGGACTCGTATAGCGTGAGACCTTTGAGGGTCTTTCATCAAATGAGACGCATCAATGACGTCGTTGAGGTGACGTTCGAGCCGCTCATGTCGAGCATGGTGGTATCGCTCGACGGACCGCCGCTGTCGTTGTGGCGCTGCCATGAAGAATTTGGCCCATCGCGCTTCCCTCCATGCGTGAGAATGGATCGCACCATCAAAGTCCGGGATCAAACACCTAGATGACCGATTCCGAAGCTTCAAGCGATTTTGACTTGCTCACCCTTGTCAGCAGCACTGCGCGCGGCTTTATGCTTACGTGGTCATGGCTGCGATGTTGGACCACGGTCCCAAAGGCAATATGGCGACACAAATATTGGGTCGGCCCATCCTGACCGCCTTGTTCGCGGAACATTTCAGTGAACTGGACGCGGCCGAGTACCCCACTCCCTTGCTGGCGGTGAGCATCGTCCGTCATTGCAGACAAAGCTGACTGGCGGACACGCCTCTGAAACCCGGCCAGGACCTCGAGTTCCTGGTTGAAATACGCCTGTTGCACATCAGCCCAACCATAGGGGTCAGCCATCCACTCATAGCAAGCGCCCACTGCGAGCCCAACGGGCAGGATACCGACTTCCAACAATCTGGCAAATTCAAGCTGCGACACAGTGGCGATGACAGGTGCGTGAACTTTTGGAAATCCTGCGATCGTTACAGCCACTCCAACTGCACTATAGTCCATTGAATCGTGGTCGCTTCCGTCGTTGAGCCGCCGCGTATTCAATCGCACTTCCACCACCGCATCCGCCCCCATCAGCGCGGCCTCGTGCTGCATACGTGCAATTGCTGTACGCCATCCGTCCCGATGCCCTTCCGTCCATGAATAACCGAAGTGAAACCAACAGTTGCCCGCAACCATACCGAGTGTCGTGATGCCGTGGGTACGGAGCGTCAGTAAATCAGCTGGCGAAGCGGTAGAAATCCAAGGTAATCGGCCTACCGCAGTTTGACGCAATCGTTCCGAAACGAAACCTGGGACCACATTGTGTTGCAATGCGTTTTGCCATTCGCAGCTCCGCGCATTCTGTCGCGCAATTTCTGCTGGATCGTTAACGGTCCCAGCAGCAGCCATTCGGGCCAAGCCTTTAAAGAGATCCTTGAAGGACACGAGTTGGCTTCTCTATGACATCAAAAAATCGTGCAGCACACGATGTGCGCCCTCGGCATCCGCGGACAGCTTGCCAAGAGTATTGCTTAATGCGTCAAGAAATTGCTGAATGGTAAGGGTCTCCCGCTTAAGAATGACGCCATGGGCGGCGTGCGTGCACATAGCACGCAAGCTGCCCTGATCCTGCTCCAATACATATTGGGTGTCACCAGTGTCGATACAAATCGCACGAACATGAGCTACTTTGCTAAACAATCCATCCCGCTTTCGCTCGATCCGTACAAGGCCAGGCAGCGCCTGCTCCAGACGCGCGGCAAGCGCTTCAATGAAAGCCGCTTGATCAGCGACTGCGCGGCGCATAAAGGCCGCGTGCAAATCCATGCTGTCGATCACCTCACCACTGGTCATGACGGCGAAGACGGCGGCTTAGGCTGCGTCCCTTTTGATGCTTCCGCCCGCAATTTCCGCAGTTCGTCCTCGATATCGGACTGATCACGCAGTTTCTCAATGTCGTGCTCGCTCTGGCTGCGATTGTCCAAGGGCTTGGCGATTGTACCGTCGTCAATCATCCGTTCCATGGCTTCAGCCTTACTGGCGAGCGCATGCGTCTTGTCACGAGCGTGCTGGAGAGTCTCCTCGACGTTACCGAGACCGTCACCTATGCCGGCAAGGTCCTGGTTAGCTTTTAGCTCTGCACCGGCAGCGTCATGTTCCGCTTTTAGTGTCTCCTTTTCGGTCCGGAACTGCTCAATTCTTTCCTCCAGTTTCTTCTCATATTCTTTGAGCTTATCGGCCTGTTGCGCAACATGCTCGCAGGAGGCCTGAATTGGGGCGACCTTATGTGTCTCCGCGGCCTTGTCGGCCAGGGCGGTGCGCGCAAGATCTTCGCGCCCCGCTTTCATTGCGATACGCGCATCGGAATCATGGCGATCTATTGCCGCCTGATGTTCGGAGATCTGGTGCTCCAGCGTGATCTGCTCAGCAACAACGTCGGCCAAATGACGTTTTGTTTCCTGAAGATTCGTTAGCATTTTTTCATAAGAGAGTTCCAAGTCAGCATCAGGGTCGTCAGCAGCGTCGAGGAACTTATTGGCTTTTGCGGCAACAAGGTTTGAAAAACGGGACATCAAGCTCATGATCTGCTCCTGAAGATGGAATCCCGTTAATCATTAACGGGCAGAACGATCTGTGGGACGAGTTTTTCGGGGAGGATCGATACGTCCTCAACCGGAGTTACTGCCGTGCCGATCGCGAAGAACTCAATCACGTGAGGTTGCCAGTTGTGCGAACCCTCGTGCAACTGCACCCCCACAACACCTTCCGCCCCAGCCTCATGAGCTTCACGCTGCATTCTTTCCATCGCAAGTTCCCGCGCATCATACAGGGCCTGAGTGAAGACTTCGATCTCAGTGTTACGACCAATATTGCCAAGCGATTTCATGACGCCTTGGTGGGCCATGTGATAGACGCACGATCCCATTACCATCTCTAGTGGGCGATAGCCCGACTGCAGCAGTAACCACAAATCCTGGCCCGACAGATCAGATGTAAAGGGCTTCCCTCCCCGCCCTTTAAACATCGGATGGCCTGCAGAATGCGCGATTGCAGTACCGATCGCCATAAATTCGAGGATGTCTTTATCCCATTCCATCCGTTTGACTTCGAGCCTCACGCCAACGATGCCGTCAGCGTGCAGAGCGCCAGCTTCTTCTTCCATTCTCGTCATGGCAAGTTCACGCGCATGGTACATCGCCTGAGATAGAACCGTCATTTCCTGATTCCGGTTCCAGGATGTATACTGCACACCCACATGATAGATGCAGGATCCTACAACAAGACCGAGGGGCTCAAACCCAGCTTCTCGGACCATAAGGAATTCGCTGACAGAAAAATCTGAAGTAAACACACCTTCGTGACTGCCTTCGGAACGTAACCCGCGCAGTCGCTCAATTGCCTGATGGGAAAGCCGGGCCTCGGCAGCAGTAGTAGGAACCGACATGACAATTCTTGCTCCCGATTTCGTGAGATCCGACAGAAAAACCCATCAGATACACTAGATATGAATATTTACTCTAAATTAGCGTATCTGTTTCAAAGCCAAGGTCAAGCCCCACTGAAGAACTCGGGCCAATAATCGATAAGAAACATTGCGCGAAACTAAAAATTTCACCTGCGTAGCAAGTGCAGCGAGGTAGAGTCCTATTTTGTATAATGTCAGCTCTCCGCTGACGCCTTGTGTTCGTGTCCTTCGTGCCTTTTAATCGCTTGCCGAGCCAAGCAAGCGACGGCCTGCCAATCTGCGCGAGTGTAGTAGTTTTTTTGTGACCTGACTGGAGACGGCGTGATCGTTATTGCGACCACCGAAACGACACGTGTGACCTCCTCTATTTATCTAGTTACCAATCGTCGACCATATGTTCAACCTGCTTTGGCAGTCGCGTCACAGAGGCGGCGTCGACATTATTTGTCGTTTCCGCATCAAAACCGCGTCTGGGAAACGCTAATTATTCGTAATTGCGAATTGCCATGCCGCCAGCATTTTGCCACTGAAGCTCAGTCTCGATTCATGGAGCAGCAATGACTTTAATAGCCGCGATGCTTTTTGCAGTGATGCAAGGCGCCACCGAACTTTTCCCTGTCTCCAGCCTTGGCCATGCGGTCATCGTTCCGGCGATTCTTCACTGGCAAATAAATGAGCGGGCGCCGTCGTTCCTTCCCTTCGTAGTGATGCTTCATGTCGGCACCGCAAGTGCGCTGCTAATCTACTTCTGGCGCGCGTGGATTAATATTCTTCTTGGCCTGCTGGGCCGCTTCAGCCCGCTCGAAAACACCAACCAGCGCCGTTTACTGATTCACCTTCTCGTCGCAACTTTGCCAGCTTCAATCGTCGGCTTTGTTCTGAAAAAGCCCATCCAGCATTTATTCGCGACACCCGCGATCGCAGCCCTCTTTTTGATCGCCAATGCCGTTGTGCTTCTTGCCGGAGAGCGCCTACGTACGCGTGCGTCTGCCAAGACCGTCAGCGATATGAGCAACGCCGACGCTCTTATCATCGGCTTCTTCCAGTGTCTTGCGTTTTTGCCTGGACTATCACGTTCTGGGGCAACCATAGTCGGCGGGCTTTCACGAGGGCTAGATCATGAGGAATCTGCTCGCTTTAGCTTCCTAATGGCAACCCCGGTTATCGCGGGGGCAACATTGCTGGAGGTCCCGCGACTTATATATTTCCACGGTGCGGCGGGGGCTCACATGCTATCCCTCGCAGTCGTTGCGGCCCTGACTTCTGGAACCGTTGCATTCATCTCCACTGCAATTCTTCTGCGCTACTTTCATAATCACGATCGTTGGGCACTCAGCCCTTTTGCGGCCTATTGCGCAAGCTTCGGTGTGTTGACACTCATGCTCCTTGCCTTCGGACTCTAAACGCGCCCTTTTCCGATACTGGTTGCGTTCTTCCGGGACGGGCACAACAGCACGTAGCATTAGCTCGCGCACGCGCTCTGAACACCAGCTCCCAAAGACGCGGTAAACGATGGACAAAACCTGACCAAAACCAATCATCCATGCAAACGTAAAGACATGTGCCGGCTTTAATGTCGCATATATGCAAGCTGTAGTGGATAAATTAGGCCCATGAGAGGCGGTACGCTTCCAATGGTCGCAGCAAAGAATTTCTGGGCACGGCAGTACCATAGGTGTTTGATCCCGGACTTTGATGGTGCGATCCATTCTCACGAATGGAGAGAAGCACTCTGGGCCAAATTCTTCATGGCAGCGCCACAACGACAGAGGCGGTCGGGCGAGCTTGAGCACTGGCCTGAGCCGTTCATGGATGTGCCTGGGCACAGCACGTGCCGGCGGATATGTTCCTGCCCATGTGGCTGCATTGATTGGCCCTGGCGATCGCAAGAGCGTTCGGCCGATGGCGGTCCGTGACAAGGCTGTGAATTATGACCGGCTTCACCATTTCATCGGCAGCAGTGTCTGGGATGCAGCTCCTCTGGGAACAGCTCTGCTGGTTGAAGCCGATGGCGCTGGTTGGCGGCGAGGATGCCTGGTTGATCATCGACGACACCGCATTGCCGAAGAAAGGCCGCCACTCGGTTGGCGTTGCGCTGCAAGATGCCTCTGCACGTGGCAGGACCGCCCATTGTCAGTTGCTGGTTTCGGTTGCGGCCGCGCGCGAGGTGCTTGTGATGGTCGTATTTCTGTCCGACAGTTGGAGGGTCGATCCCAAACGCATGGCGCGGGCCCGTGTACCGGAGGATCGACAGGCCGCACGGACAAAGCCTGAAATTGCGCTGGAGGAGATCGACCGTGTCATCGCTTCCGGCGCGCGTTTCGGTTGTGTGCCTGCCGATGCAGGATACGGATCAAGGGGGTCTTTCCGCAGGCATTGAGCAAGCGTGGCTTGCTGTGGGCGGTGGGCCTGTCGCGGCGCCCAAACGTCTCTCCAGCCGATATTGCCTTGTCATTCCCCGTTGCAGAAACGGGGAAACACCGGAGATACCATGTCCCTGACCGGCCTCCGATCTCCGCGGAGCTCATGCCGGCCGAGAAAAAAATGGCAAGAGATCACCTGGCGTCACAGCACGAAAGGTGGGCTGACATGCCTCTTTGCCGTCTGCCGTGTTCGGGTGGCCGACGGCCATAAGCATCAAATGCTCGATAATCGCGTACAGTGCATGCCTGGCGAGGAGGTGTGGCTCGGTGGTGAACGGCGTTCGACAGGCGAACAAAAATACGCTGTGTCGAAAATCTGCCCGCCGATACCGCCGTCAGGACGCTGGCTGCCGCAATAAAAGCCAGGTGGGTCTGTGAACATGCGCACCAGCAACTCAAGAGAGGAACGTGGCCTCGATCACTTTGAAGGCCGATCCTGGATCGGGTTGCATCGACATGCCCTGATGACAATGATCGCCTACGCCTTCCTCCAATCCCGCCGCCTCCAGGCAGCGGGGCGGAAAAAAAGGAATCGAGGGTCCACCACCGCAACCGACCATGCCGGCCATCAGAAACGCGATCCTCAATCTCGTCGCACGGCCTCCGCCTCGGCGATGTCGGCACCGTGACACGCCCCTGACAAAAACCGCCAACAAAGATATGCCAAAGTAGCGCTAATGGGCAGCCCATACTTATGGGCGGGCCTATCGGGTTGACGTATGGCACCACGAGATATAGAACAAATAAGGAACATGCTGTGTGTCTATTAGGCTATTGAGTGATTTTTCGGAGCCGTTGCCTAACTAGCCGAGCTTGGTGAATCCCGTCCCGCGAGGTCTGGTGCTACGCCGGATGCGAGCGCCAATTCACCCGGACGTCGCGCACGCGCATACAAGTGGACACAGGCGATTTACCTGATCGTGTCCTCGTCCGCGGGCGTTTCGGTGCCAATCGCATCTGTCTATCCGTCAATCACTCGTCCCGAGAATATGCGTGTGCGGATCAGATGATCTGGGTACCGCGTCCACGTCAGCCGGATGGACAGCCCCAATGGTTTCATGGGCTTGGTGCTGATCGCTGCGTTTCGCTCAATCTCTGTCAAGCATCTCGCCCGCTACCGAGGCGAAGCTGCCTGCCGGTGGATCCGGAAGGTCGATACCCGTCTCGGCCAAATGTCGACCGGCGGCAGCAAGCGGTGTCGGGCGCCGGTACAGGGCGTACGGGGGTATTTCTTCGCACCGCGCGAATCGGCCGGGTACGGAACCGCCTCGCCAAGCAGGGGCGACCAAAGAAACTGGTTCTCGAACGGCTGGATTTCCGCAATCCAGCCCCCCTCGCACCAGCTCAATGCTGTTCTGCAGAACGGCGGGCGCTCCGCCAAGCGTGCGAAGCTGGTCGATTTGAAAGAGCGGTTCGGCATCGCGCCCACCAAAACCAGGTCAACCACAGGGCCCTGATGACAACGTGGGTTGTCCCGACCCTACCCTATTATGGGAACCAACTCCGTCGTGACTGGACTTCCTGCGGAACCATCTTAATGATGGTATGGCTTTTGGAGGTTGAAATCGGATGAATCTTCGCAGTGGGTTGATGGTCGCTAGCGGGTTTGTTCTAGGAATTTGTTTTGGTGTCTTAGCGCCGACAGTACACGGCGCGTTGGCAGATGGCCAGAAAGGCTCAAACACATATCAGCAGCTCAGTCTTTTTGGGGATGTCTTTGAACGCGTCCGCGCGGACTATGTGACACCTGAACCAGCAAGCAAGCTTGTGTATGACGCTTTGAACGGCATGTTGGCCGGCCTTGACCCGCATAGCGCTTACATGAACGAACAGCAGTATGCTGACATGCAAGCGGAAACGTCTGGCCACTTTGGCGGGCTCGGTTTGGAGGTAACGGAAACAAAGGGGCTTATCACCGTGATCAGCCCGATCGACGGCACGCCGGCAGCCAAAGCTGGCATCAAGCCCGGCGACATGATTGTTGCTATCAATAAAAAACCCGTAATCGGTTGGTCCCTGAACAAGGCCGTCAACGAAATGCGTGGACCCGTTGGCTCAAAGATCACCCTGACCATCAAGCGTCATGATGTGCACAAGCCGATCATAGCAACCCTGATCAGGGCAACAATCCACGTCAAAGCGGTCAAGAGTAAGCTATATGGAAACATAGGATACATTCGTCTCGCCTCGTTTGCCCAGAACGCCAACCGCGACATTCACAAGGCCATCGTTCATCTGAAAGCCGAAAGCCATGACAAGGTTGCCGGCTATATACTTGATCTTCGCAACAACCCGGGAGGTCTCCTTGACCAAGGTGTGGATGTTGCCAATGATTTCCTCAATTCGGGTGAGATCGTTTCAACCCACGGGCGGCATCCGGCCGACGACTCCGTATGGTATGCACATGCCAATGGCGACTTGACGAAAGGCGCACCGCTTGTTGTGATGATCAACGCCGGAACGGCCTCGGCAGCTGAGATCGTTACGGCTGCATTGCAGCAGAATCGCCGCGCCATTGTGCTCGGCACGCGCAGCTTCGGAAAAGGATCTGTGCAAACAATCTTTACGATCCCTGGTCATGGCGCGCTGCGGCTGACCACTGCCCTGTACTACACGCCGTCCGGCCAGTCGATTCAAGATTATGGTGTGCAACCCGACATCGTCGTCCACGAAGCCCAAAAATCCAATGACCGCTTCCCGATACTTCGTGAAGCCGACATGCCGCACGCCTTTCACAATCCTTCAGGACTGAAGGCTCCACCGTTGCCGCCGCGGATTCCTTTACCCGCAGTCGCAAAATCGATTGCTACTTACCCACCATCCAACTGGCCGAAATTCAAGATTGGTAACCCGGCAACGGACTATCAACTACAGATGGCGCTAAAACTCGCCAACGCCATGATCGCCGAGCGCAGGACACCAGCGTCACAATGAGGCCCGAAGATGCGATTCCATGCGCCCCGCAGCCTGATCCCTCTCTCGGCTGCGCGCGCGGCAGTTACTTGCTTCGTGTGGCCTTGGCCGTAGCCCATTGGACTAACTCTTTCACGAGGCTAAAAAATATTAGCGACTCAGCGACGAATTTTAGCTCGGCTTCAGCATGACAATGTGCGGCTTTCTGTTCCCGGCCGCTAAGAAACGGTGGCAGCAATGCGAGCTAGTTTCGCAGGTCGAGCCGCGGACACGGTCGTTCAACCTGTGAATTATCTTTCCGACCCCCTCACACTCCTCGAAAGAGCCGAGCCCCAGTCCATCGCACGATGGCAACTTGCTTGGAATACCGCCCCGCGCGCGGCCGTGCTGGTTGCGGCCTGGTACGAGACCTTCCAAACATGGATTAGTTTTAGTGCGTGTAACCCCATTTTGGTCACGCAAAGGAAACAACCTAAAAATCATGAATGCAAACAATGGATCCCTCGATGAATATCGTCCGAATGTTGGTGCGGCTCTTTTCAACGAGCAGGGGTACGTTCTAATTGCGCGCCGTGCCGATATAGCCGCGAC
The DNA here is from genome assembly GCA_021829055.1 of Pseudomonadota bacterium. Lineage (GTDB taxonomy): Bacteria > Pseudomonadota > Alphaproteobacteria > Acetobacterales > Acetobacteraceae > Acidiphilium. The sequence continues at coordinate 1,581 of JAJZCS010000022.1, read as the reverse complement.
AGTCGACCACCCTTGGCAACTGCCACAAGGTGGCATTGACGAAAATGAGTCGCCGCGTGATGCGGTTCTTCGTGAGCTTCGTGAAGAGATCGGCACCGATGCGGCAGAGATAATAGGGGAAATCCCGGAGTGGCTTGCTTACGACTTTCCACCCGAAATTGCCCGCCGCTTTAACAATCGACATCGTGGGCAACGGCAACGCTGGTTTGCCCTGCGCTTCATGGGAAGCGATAACATGATCCGGTTGAACGATCACGAATTTCCGGAGTTCGATTGTTGGCGTTGGGCAAGCTTGGCAGAGATTCCTGAACTTGTTGTTCCGTTCAAACGAGCAGTCTATGCACGAGTTGCTCGTGATTTCGCCGTCTTCTCAAAACCCAACCATATCACAACCAACGGAGAGTCATCATGGGAGAAATGATATCCCTGACCGCATCGTGCGGTCACAAATTTCAGGCCTACGCCACCGGAAATGAAAACGCTGCACGCGGCCTGGTCGTGGTCCAAGAGATTTTCGGGGTCAACCACCACATGCGTGCCGTCTCTGATCAGTTGGCCTCGTTCGGTTACCGTGTTCTTTCGCCAGCACTTTTCGATCGGGTAGAGCGCGACGTCGAACTCGGATACACATCCGACGAAATTCAAAAAGGCCTTGCCCTGCGTGAAAAGATAACCGAAGACGAGGTCATTCGCGACATCGAGGCAACTGCGACGAAACTTGCGCCGCGGGCCGTCGGTATCATCGGCTATTGCTGGGGTGGTACGATCGCTTGGTGGGGCGCAACTAGAACAAAGGCCTTTAACGCAGCCGTTGGTTGGTATGGTGCTGGCATTGCGGCCAGCAGGCATGCCGTGCCACACTGCCCCGTCCAACTGCACTTTGGTGCTGCGGACCAAAGCATTCCGCTTGCTGATGTTGAGGCAATCCGCAAAACGCATCCGAATGTGCCTACGTATGTCTATCGGGACGCTGGTCATGGATTTGGGTGCGAAGAACGGCAGAGCTTCGATGCCAGAGCCAACGAGATAGCACTTCATCGGAGCTTGGCATTTCTCGCCGAACATCTGAGCTGAATCGAGGCTCTTTGCAAAACCCCGTGGCTGATTCGGCGAAAAGCGGCCGCTTGCATCCTAGGCAACGACAGCGCCACGTTATGGATTACGCATTCTCGACGACTGGCTGATAGCTAACCGCCGCCGCGCGGGGGGATTGAACCGCCGCGCGGGGCGTGCTCATGACATGGTATGAGCACGCCCGCTATTGATGATCGCATTCTCGTTCTTGATTTTGGCAGTCAAGTTACCCAGTTGATTGCCCGTCGCCTTCGCGAAGCGGGCGTATTTTGTGAGATTTGGCCGTTTAATGCCGATCCCACAGCGATAGCAGCCTTTTCCCCGAAAGGCATCGTACTTTCCGGCGGGCCTGCCACCGCCACCAGCCAAGAGACGCCTCGCGCCCCACAATTTGTTTTCCAGGCAGGAATACCGGTGCTCGGCATCTGTTACGGCGAGCAGATAATGTGTACCCAGCTCGGGGGAACGGTTGAGCGATCCGATCATCAGGAATTTGGCCGCGCTGAG
>JAJZCS010000265.1 GCA_021829055.1 Pseudomonadota bacterium | reverse complement strand
TCCCCCGTCTCGCGCCGACAATTTATCTACATAAACGTCGCCCTGGACGACAAACTTTCCACCGAGAGCCTTGAAAACAAGCTTGGACGTATCGACGGCAATGGGTCTATAATGCCATAAGGGTTCGTCGAATCCATTCCTCGACTAATGGGACATTGGCAAATATGGCGCCGCAGCAGTGCTGGCAACATTTTGCAACGCGGAAACGAAGTAGTGCAGAGATCTCATCTCGTCTCGCCAGTCGTAACGCTTCCGGAAAGCCATATTATCTAATGGCAAAGACACATTTACCTGATGCCCTCCCAGCGTTGGACATCCAACCAGTAGCAGAAACGCGTGGTTATCTGCTGCATCGTACGCTCATAGAAACAGAATGCCGGCCACGTTTTGCAGTGTCGCCCCAACTCCAGTATCTGCAGCAATGGGTGGGCCTACCGCCCTCCTGCTTGCCGGAATGACGAGCGACATTTTCGTTTATCCCCATGACACCTAACAATAAACTCTCTTTATTATGGCTGCTCAGCAGAGCTTGAACCAAAGCGCGGCAATTGATTTCCTGTCGGAGCCTGCAAGCTATGGGCTTATCAAGGAAACCGTGGAACGCGTTGACACGCACTGTTCGATTGTCTTTCTTGCCGGCAATCACGCGTACAAGCTTAAGCGCGCGATACGCTTTGCCTCCCTTGACTACACGACAATCGAGGCACGCCAGGCGGCAGTCCACGCCGAGCTTATCCTCAACCTGCGGACCGCCCCAGGCCTTTATCTTGCCACCCGTACCATTAGCCGTGAGGATGACGGACGACTTACCTTCGAAGGGTCCGGTCCTGCGCTCGACTACGTCGTAGTGATGCGGAGATTTGACCAAGCCGGGCTGTTTGATGCGATGGCAGAGAAAGGTCGGCTTACAGCAAGCCTTATGCGGGAAGTGGGCAGGATGGTTGCGCAATTTCACGTCGGCGCGCAGCAAATGGCAAAATTCGGCGGGAGTGAAGCTATCGGCAGGGTGATCGTCGACAACGAGCGTGAACTTAATCAGGCCGCATCCCTATTGGGAGAAGCCCCGATTGGTTCCTGGGGCGACCTCGCGCGCGCTGCATTGACCAGGCTGGGGCCTCTCCTCGATCGGAGGCGTGACGAAGGCAAAGTTCGCCGCTGTCATGGCGATCTCCGCCTAGCGAACATTTGCTTGTGGGACGGACGACCAACCTTGTTTGACTGCATTGAGTTCAGCGATGATATCAGCTGTATCGATATCCTTTATGACCTAGCCTTTCTGCTCATGGATCTGAAGCTGCGTGATCGCGGCGACCTCGCCAGGGCGACACTAGACGCCTATCTGGAGAAAACACCGGAATGGGACGGCGTTCCTGCCATGCAGCTATTTTTGTCCCTGAGGGCAGCAACACGAGCCTATGCCCTCGCTAATGCAGCGAGGCGACGGAGAAGCGCGATAGAGGCCGCACGCCTTGCCGTCTTCGCCCAATACCACATGTGTGCCGCAGTAGAATTTCTGGCAGATACCGCGTCAAGCGCAATTGACGCTGATCAATGCCTCGACACGCGAGATAGTCGATTATGAATGAGCTGAATCTGTCGCGGAGGCATACGTGGGTCTCATTGATCTGAAAAGAGCACGACGCAGGCCGGTACCATTTTTGATTCGAAACGTAGTCTGGCCCACCCGATCACCTTGCCGTATGGTAGCCAACTCTCAGAGCAGGCGTTCCCGCCCTACCTCCTCCGGCTTCATACCTACCCCGAAGCTACGTTACACTCAGCAAAACTCGTGGCTTACCAACCCGTATTCGCGCACTGTTAGAGTGTCCGGAGAAGAACCATGATGAAAGCATCCCGCTGCGGATGAACCGCAGTCCCTTTCTGCTTTTTGCCCTGGACGGGAGTCGTGATCTCGCTGAAGATGTTGCGAGCCGTCTTGAAATTGGGCTCGCCCCGCACGAAGAGCGAGTGTTCGAAGATGGCGAACACAAGACACGACCACTTCGCGACGTCCGTGGACATGATGTTTTCGTTTTGCATGCGCTCTATGGCGACGACCGCCAGAGCAGCAATGATAAATTTTGTCGACTCTTGTTTTTTTGTGGTGCGCTCCGCGATGCGGGTGCCGTCCGTGTGACCGCGGTTATCCCATATCTATGCTATGCTCGCAAAGACCGTCGAACCAAGCCGAACGATCCTATTACCACACGGTATCTGGCGGCGATGGTGGAAGCCGTAGGCATTGCGCAGGTCATTGCCGTTGAAGTCCACAATGTCTCTGCCTTTGAGAATGCGTTCCGGTGCCCAACAATCCACATCGATAGCGCACCATTATTCGCAGCCCACTTAGCTGCCGTCCTCTGCGGTCGGCGAGTAGCTGCAGTATCGCCGGACGCTGGGGGGGCCAAGCGAGTAGAATTATTCCGACAGACCTTCGAGCGTCTAACGAAGGAAGAGGTTTCGAGTGTGTACGTCGAGAAATTCCGAAGCGAGGGGGTAGTTACGGGGAAAATCCTTGCTGGCGACGTAAAAGGAAGGGTTGCCGTAATCATAGACGATCTGATCAGTTCAGGTGGCACCTTGGTTCGTGCAGCTGCAGCATGCCGAACTGCAGGTGCCGTTGAAGTACTCACCGTGGCGGCGCATGGCCTGTTTGTCGGCGGTGCAACCGAACTATTTGACTCAACCTCTATCGACAGAATCATGGTAACCAGCACAGTACCTCCCTTTCGGGTTTTGCCATTCGTCGCTGGGCGACGCCTGACTATATTAGATGTCAGCGGAGCAATCGCTCGTGCCATCAGTGCAGCCCATGATGGAGCCTAACATGCCACCTTGTCGCGAGAACGCAAGAAATAAATGCCGGGTATTTCTTTGGCGTTGACAATGTAGTGAACCGGCTTACCGTGAAAGCTTGACCACTGCCACCGTTAACCTATCCTTATGAGCGCCAGCCTCCCGAAGTTGAACAGCATTTATTTGATCATTAATTCGGACATTTTCATTGTCAATAATAAAGATCTAACGCCGAAAACCATGTTGCCGTGTCTCATTGTTTTCACCTGAAACAGATTCTGCATTGCCTGTTCCGAAGTCACCTGGTGCGAAGAAGTGTCTCCTTTTTGACAATAAAACTCATCTGGCGTTAAGTCAGGTTTGAAGGCAACACCGTTTCCGTAATGTCGGAGGATGGTTTATCAAGCGTCACCTAGCCGAATCACCGCGCTCGCCTGTGAACCCTTTTCACCTTCCTCTAAGTCAACAACATAACGAACACGGTCGCCAACCTTCAGTTTTTTGAAGCCATTTCCAGAAACGCTGTTTTTATGAAAGTAAACCTCCTCACCAGTCTTCGTTCCCAGAAAGCCGTAATTACGATCGACGAAGATTTTCACAATATGGCCTAT
>JAJZCS010000264.1 GCA_021829055.1 Pseudomonadota bacterium | reverse complement strand
CGCAGCGACCTCGCAAATCGGATTTCATGTCAAGTGTTTTTTGCATTTTTTGAAGAATATTTACCACGCAGATGAATGCGTTCGGGATTGGAGAAAGTCCGCGAATGTCTAAAGTTCAGAAAAATTAATACAACGCCGCCAATTTAACGCTTACCCCGCAATTGCGTATCACGGGCCACCTTCCTGGGATTGGCATTCAAGCTGATCGAGGAAGCCGAAAAAAGTTGGCGCAGGATTCGGGGAGCGGATAAAATCGAACTATTGTTGAAGGGCACGCCCTTCAAGGACGGCGAACCGGCTCTAGACAATCAGCCGGTTCAGCAGAAACTCGCCGCCTGACGCATCATGCTACAGAACGGCCATACGCCACTTTTGACTTTATCTCATCCGCCTATCATGATGTGAAAGAAATTGGCTTAAACGCTCATTTTCCTGTGGGTATGCCGCACTTTCTTCGCGGCGAAAGAACGGTTCCGCTCCGAGTCGGCAGTACCTCGTTGGGTTCCGTCCGCACACAGCCCGGAAGAACCGCATCGAACTTCAGGGAGGCGCTTCATGGTCCAGATTCGATACTACCCATGCAAGAAGGACGACATCGTCTACGACGGCGCGTGCCATATCGTGGAAGAAGAGAGGAAGCACATACAACGCTGGCGCGGCCGGATTCCGCATTGGGGCCTTGCGCTGTCAGGAGGCGGCATCCGGTCCGCGAGCTACAGCCTGGGCGTGCTGCAGGCGCTAGCCAATGCTGGATGGCTCAGGCATTTTGACTATCTGTCGACGGTCTCAGGCGGCGGCTACACCGGGGTGTCGCTTTCCTACCTGCTGTACCAGTCGTCGCGTGCGCAGACCAATGAGGACGGCACCGCATGGCCGAAATTCGACGCGACAAGAGAGAACTTCCCGTACCTTTCGAACCCCATGGTAGATGCGCCGCTTGTCGACGACGCTCGGACCACTCGCAGCAAGGGTGGGCTATTGCGCCACCTGCGCCAGAACGCCAAGTACCTTCAGCCCGGAAAAGACATCACTCTGCTGTCGTTGTTCGGCACCATCTTACGCAATGGCCTCATGAGCCTGATCGTGCATTTTGCATTTTTGGTTGTGTTGTTGCAGACGGTCTTCTTCAACTACGACCACCACACGCTGGCGCCGAGCGATATCAGCTCGAGTTGGGTGCTGATTGCCTCGGCATGCGCTTTCAGCATGTTTGGCGTGATGTCGACTGTCTATGCCCTGGCAAGTTCACGTTTCGAGCATGTGCCCGACCGCTCTTCCTACTCGCTGCGTAGATTCTCCGACGTCGCAACCAACTGGTTGTTTGTTCTTGGACTACTTGCATTGACGATCGGCGTTCTTCCGTTTGTTGACGAGTATCTTTCAAGACCTTTAGCAGGCACGCAATTGCCCAATTGGCTGGCTTGGTTGATCCCAAAAGATCTACACAACCTGCCACCAGCGGTTGGAGTGATTGCCGCGCTCCTTGGTGCGCTTGGCAATTTCTGGGGTTTCCTGCAGATCCGATCTGCGAAGAAACTAAAGATCCCGACAGCGCCGCTGATCGCAGTCGCATCGTCAGTGTTGCTGTTCGGAGCCTTGCTGATTGCGTTCCATCTGGTCGCAGCGGGATTCTTCCTGCCGCCCATCTTCGGTTTACACGCGCCGATATGGGCTGCGGCGCTGGTGGTTTTTGTCCTTTTCGGGCTGGTGCCGGACGTCAACTACGTTTCGATCCACCGTTACTACCGCGATCGCCTTATGGAGACGTTCATGCCGGATCTGGGGATCTCGGCGCCTGACTCCGAAGAGCGAACCGGACGATCGGATGCGGGAAACGAAACTCCCCTGGGAAGGATTTGTGGCGCGAACACTGGCGACGATGTTGATTTGAGCATCGGCGCGACGCTTGCTCGGGGTCCGTACCACATCATCAATGCGAACGTCGTGCTTGTTTCGTCAGACAACGCCCGCTATCGCGGACGCGGCGGAGACAGTTTCATCCTGTCGCCACTATTTACTGGCAGCCGCGCTACAGGCTGGGAACGGACTGATCCCTCGCAGGAGAACGGCGTATCGCTCGCTACGGCGATGGCGATCTCCGGTGCGGCGGTCAGCCCGAACGCGGGCACCGGCGGGGCGGGTGTGACGCGCCAGCCTGTGCTGTCGGTGCTGATGAGTTTATTCAACTTGCGGATGGGTTATTGGCTGGCCAATCCGAACCCGGCGTCATGGAAGTTGTGTTTCAAGCGCTCCCGGGCCAGGTCGCACCCGAACCTGATCTTTCCTGGCCTGTCAGAGTCCTTCGGCCGCAGAAACTTGAAAGAAAGCAGCCGTTACGTGCTGCTCACGGACGGCGGCCATTTCGAGAACCTGGGCCTCTACGAATTGGTTCGGCGCCGGCTGAAATTGATTTTGGTGTGCGACGGCACGGCCGACCCAAGCTATACGTTCTCGGACTTAGCAAACGCTATCGAAAAGGTGCGCGCCGACTTCGGTGCACTCATCGATATTACATCGGCGGACCTGCGCGCGCTGGTGCCCACCGAAGACAAGTCGGGGGCCGCAAAGGGCGCCGCCATGTCGATAGCAGAGCGAGGCTACCTGATTGCGCCGATACGCTACGCCAGTCGTCAAGTTCCGCCCTCGCACGATCAGGCGTCTGATCCACGAGGCGGTCTCGAGGAGACGGGAATACTAATCTACCTGAACACAACATTCTTCGAAGGTCTAGGCGCCGATCTACACGGTTATCGCCGCCAGCACCCGAGTTTCCCGGACCAGGCTACCAGCGACCAGTTTTTCGACGAAAAGGAGTTCGAGGCCTACCGTGAGCTCGGATTTCAGACAGCCCTGCGTTTGATCCAAGACTTGCGCGCCCGGACCGAAGCCGAGCAAGTCGAGGCGGCGTTCCAATGGATGCAGGATTTCCTCCACCGTGAGTACGGTCATGGATCGTGATGGTAAAAGCAGTGTTTTTGATCAAAAATCGTGATGTGTTGTGGTGTTTCTCCATCACGTAACTTGACCAAAAGACACTAAAAATATCAAATTTTAACTGCACTTTCGCCATCAACGAACGTGATTATCAGAACATCAAATTAGCTGACCACACTCATTACGATCAGCGCTCTGAACGTGATGTTCGTCAGACCAGCCTCTTCGACGATCCAGGCAATCAGGAATTTTAATCATCCGCACAGCCAACGCAAAACGGCGTCAGATTATAACTGACGCCGTTTTGCCTGAAAGCCTTACCGCAGCAACCATCACCAATCGTGAACATCAGCCCATCAAATTAACTGACCACACTCACTATGGCGACTTCTTTCCGCCATTCGGCCGGTTTTGGTAAATGCATCGAATACTGGGTGATTGGTCGTATGCTCAAGGAGGGCATGGATGTTTATATTC
>JAJZCS010000263.1 GCA_021829055.1 Pseudomonadota bacterium | reverse complement strand
CGCGCCGATGTCGTCGGCATCTTCCCCAACGAAGGCGCCGTGGTCAGGCTCATCGGCGCCCTGCTGCTGGAACAAAATGACGAATGGGCAACCCAGCGCACCAGATACATGACACTGGAAACCATCGCACCTTTAAGCGATACTACCACCGTCAGCTTGCCAGAGATGGCCGCCTGATAACGCAGCCAAGGCTGCTCAGGATACCGCTCCTACACCACGCGGCGGGACACGATCAGCTTTTCAGACTTGACGGTGCCCTTAATTGACGAAACCGTCCATCAATTCCAAAACCACTGCGATGCCAGTCTTGATCCCAGACCCAGACTCAGTTGCCAGCGATATGCCCGTGACAGCTTGTTCAGGTAAGCGGGCCGTTGTTTACACGGCAGGCCTTGCTGGCCTTCAATCGCAGGCAATCGGTTTAGCAGAAGCTGCCGGCTTCCAAGCGGACAGCCGAATCGTGCAGCTGCGGAGACCCTGGTCTTTGATCGCGCCACGGTTGTGGCCTTCTGTTCGCCGGGTTGTCCCACCGGAAGTGCTTGCGCCACCCTTCGGCCATGTACTGATTGGCTGTGGCGGTGCGGCGGCACAGATTTTAGCCGAGCTTCGGCATACCGAACGGCCGGCCGTGATAATCCAGAACCCCCGCCTCGACCCGGCGCGGTTTGATCTAGTCATTGTCGGCCCGCATGACCGCTTGGCTGGTCGGAACGTCTTCGTTGCACGGACGGCTCTGCACGGCGTAACCGGGGCGCGACTGGATTGGGCGGCACGCCACTTTGGTCCACGTTTTGCCGGGTTGCCACGGCCTCTCGTCACGGTGTTGGTAGGCGGTTCAAACGGCCGGTACCGACTTGATCGGGCAGTGGCGCAGAGTCTTGCAAGGGAACTTGCTGCGATGATGCGCCGTGACAGGGTGGGATTGGTTGTCACTCCTTCCAGACGAACCTCTTTGGAGGTGCGAGCGGTTCTGGCTGAAACGCTTGCCCCGCTCGGTGCAATGATTTGGGATATGGATGGCGAAAACCCTTATTTTGGGATGCTGGCGCTGGCGGATGCCATTATTGTCACTGCTGACTCGGTATCAATGGTCTCCGAAGCGGTTGCGACGGCTGCTCCCGTGTTGCTGGCGCGTTTACCGGGACGATCATCGCGAATTGGCCTTTTTATGGATGAGATGATCAAGTTGGGGCGGGTGCGTGAGTTTACCGGGCGCCTCGTGACCTGGGACACCTCACCACTTAACGATACGCCTGCCGCGGCTTCCGCTGTCCGTCAACGCTTGGGATTCTAGTGATGCTCGACATTGAAACGTTCGATAATCTGCGTGGCGGCAACACGGTCTACAAGGCTCTGGCGCATCCCGTCGCGGCGCTTCACCTTGAACATTTAGCCGAGCGTTTGCGGCGGATTGGGCCGGTTGCGGTATACGATCCCCACGGGATTTTCGCGCCGCTTCGGGTCCTGGCGCCCGAATTTCCAGTCGATCAGGTGTATGTGGATGATGTCCTGGCGGTGGGTAGCGATCGCGCCGGGTTCAAGGCGCGTGCGATAGTCGATCTAGTCAAATCACCGGCGCGCGCCGTCCTGATCACCGCCTTTGATGCCGAGCGTCACGCCGCGCGTCTTTGTGATTTCGTGCCCGAGGGAACAGAGGTTGTGACGCTTGATGCTGTCCGTCTTCCCGACACGCTGTTGACGAATCGGCACCGCTACCTCGATCCCATCAACTTCGCGACTAATTTCGTGTTTTTTCGCGATGATGATCGAATGGGTACGCGGCTCGTGACTGCTAATTACTGGTCAGGCTACGGCGCGGTGCAGATACGGATATGGTGCCGCTTGTTTGATCAAGAGGGTACAGTTATTGCGGAGTTCGAACAACAAATTGGTGGCCGTCCCGGCTCTATCGTGATTGATAGCGCGGAGATTCGCCGTGCCCATAATCTGATGCCATTTACCGGGCAGCTATTCATCCACGCGATCGGCGTCGCCGGACACGATATCGTGAAATACGCCCTTGATACATACGCGCATGACGAGAGCGGAAGCCTGTCTTGTACGCATGACGCAAATGCGTGGCCATCTGAGCGGTTCGCCGGACTTCCCGCCCCGCGCAACGACGAGCGGGTAATTCTGTGGTTGCAGAACAGTCACGCCAAGCTGATCCCGGCTGGGGCGATCAGCCTTGATCGCATGGGTCGCGAGCAGCCAGTATCTCTAGGTGAAGAAATTCCTGCGTTTTCGACGCGGGAACTGGACGTAACCGAGTTGCTGCCCGATGTGCATTGGCCGGCGCAGATTGAATTGCGATCAGGGCGGCACGTGGTTCGACCCCGCTATGAGGTGCAGCGTGCGGGACGAACGCGGATTGCCCACGTCAACGTTGAGCGGTCTGATCTGAAAGCCGATCCCGCCATCGCATCGCTCTCACCATTGTTGGGCCGGGGCTATCTGCTGCCATTTCCGATCTTGCCTCGACGGCAATTTACGTCTGTTGCGCTGCCTACACCGATGGCCCGTGATCAGCAGAGTTTGCCGGTTCGTCTCGACATATTTACCCCAGACGGTGTGCAAGTGGGCCAGAAATTTATAGGTAATCTGCCGCGAGATCATGCTTGCGCCGTAGATATCGACGATCTGCTCGTCGGCGACTTGCTACTCGACGGCGGACACGGTGAAATGGTCTACGACTTTACTGACGGCGGGGAAGCCGATGGCTGGCTCCATGGGTTGTTTCGGTACGAACTGCGAGACGGTTCGCACGCGGCAGAGACAAGCTTCGGAGCGCACATGTTTAACATGATCATGACATACAGGAACGAGCCTCAGTCATACGCTGGCCCTCCACCAGGGCTTTCGACGCGGTTGTTTCTTGATCTGGGGACGCACGAGGTAGAAAGCTTCTGTGTGCTGATTTACCCAGCATCGTCTTCATGGCGTCCGTTTTCTGAAACAACGATGATCTTGTATGACCGGAATGGTACAGTGGTGGCAGAGCAGCGGCTGAGAATCAGGTGTTCCGGTTCCGAATATGTGTCACCACGCCGTGTCTACAGGCAATCTGATCTCTCTCGTGCCGAGGGCGGATATGTGTTGATTAGGGACCTTACTTGTCGGTTGTTTGGTTATCATGGCAAGCGCGCCAAGGGGGGCGCGTTCTCGTTGGATCACATGTTCGGGTTCTGAAAGTTACGATCGTAAGAGTTCGGCCGAAATCCCGCCGGAGCCATGACACTGCGGAATATTCGGCCGTTGAAGGAGGTTGAGGATGCGCTGGCGTGGTATCATCGTGTTCGTTGTCGCGCTTATCGTTATCATACCGGTTGCGATCATTTCTGTAATGGTCGTAACCTTCAACCCGAACCGGTACAAGCCGCAAGTAATAGCTGCGTTCGAACGAGCCCCCCATCCGCCAC
>JAJZCS010000262.1 GCA_021829055.1 Pseudomonadota bacterium | reverse complement strand
GTTCCGGCTCCAACCCTGTTTCCCTCGGCGGGCCTTGGGGAGGGTGTCGGCAGCCTTGGCGTTCCAAACGAACGGCTTGGGGAGCGTTATACTCGGCAAGGCAATGGTGGATGGCGATTTCCAGGTCGGTGACGCTCTTGAAGACGCCGCGGCGGACGCGTTTGCGGGTGATCCCGGGGAAGAAGCGCTCGACGAGATTGAGCCACGACGACGAGGTGGGCGTGAAATGCAAACGGAACCGGGGATGCAGCGCCGGCCCCTTCTTGACCTCCGGATGCTTATGAGTGGCGTAGTGGTCTACGATTAAGTGCAGGTCGAGGTGTTTGGGTGTGTCCGGTCATCGATGACGCGCAGAACGCCTGAGGCCGAGGCTGCTTCGCGCAATGGCCGATGACTGTACCGTCGGGCACGTTAAGCGCCGCCAATCATGTGGTCGTGCCATGCCGCTTGTAGGCGTGGGTCATGGTGCCGGCGCGGCCTTTCTTCAGCGGCAGCCCAGGTTGAGTGCGGTCGAGCGCCTGGATCTGGTTCTTCTCGTCAAGCGACAGAACGAGTGCTTTGTCCGGCGGGTCCAGATACAGGCCGACAATATCGACGAGCCTTTCCTCGAAGGCCGGAGCATTGGACAGTTTGAAGGTACGCACCCGATGCGGCTTCAAGCCATACGCTTGCCAGATCTTCTGCACGGAACTGACGGAGATGCCGACCGCCTTGGCCATCGCCCCGGCCGTCCAGTGGGTCGCTGCCGGCGGTTTCTCTGTCGTCGTCCCCGGGGGGGCACCACCTGACGAATGACTGGCGCCGCCAGCGGCTTTTTGCCGGGCGGGCGCGTCTTGTGTCACGCAACAGACCATCTACACCCTCAGCGGCAAACCTTGCCTGCCAGCGCCATACCGTCGGCTTGGATCGCCTGGTCCGGCGCATGATTGGCGCCGTCCCCACGCCAGACGGCGCTCAGCAGCACGATCCGCACCCGCCAAACCACCTTCCGGACGGTATCGCGGTCCCGGGTCAGACGTTCCAAACAATCAATATCCGCCACACTGATCGTGACCAGTTCGATCTTGCTCATCGACGCAGATGAGCACGCCCGCACCAACTTGTGAATCAACCGTCAGAGACAGAACACTAACTCAATCGTGCCCTAGACCTGCAGTACGTTACACCCGCCCAAAACACCACTCGCTGCGGACATCAGCCCGGCGATTTCGCTGGCGAGGGCGGTGTGGACGGGTTTTATTTGGCGGTCTTCTTGTCACCGTTTGTGTTTCCAGCCGTTTTGGTGTTGTTTTTTGCCTCGGTCAGCACATTGGTGATCGTATTGCGGAGAACCACGACACGCACGTTGGGCGCAAGGTCGACTTCGACTTCGTCACCTCCATCGGCCGTCTTGGCAACCGTCGCAATCATACCGCCGCCGGTAACTATCCGATCGCCGCGTTTTATCGCGGAGAGTTTGTTTCTCAGCGTTTTTTGCTGTTGCTGCTGAGGTCGGATCAGAATGAAATAGAACACGACCATGATCAGCACGATCGGGCCGAAATTAACCAGCGTAGACATCATCTCCCCGCCTCTAGTGGCGGCGGCGTCGCTGGCGGCGTAGGCAACGGAGAAAAACATGATGCACCTTTGCTATTAAGACGGAGAGGATTGCCGTTGGTCAGGCCGGACCATAGTTTGCACACCTGAACCGTCAAGCCGTACGCCAGTTGGGAGAGCACTATGGACCAGGCCGAACGTGAATTATTGACTCGCATTGCCGATGCACTCGACCGTTTGGCGCCTAATCCGGTCGCAGCGCCACGCTTGGATGCAGCGGATGCATTTGTGTGGCATCCTGTCCCGCCTTCCTTAACTCCGGTGCCTTGCGTTGCCCGTGTCGCGATCAACCTGATTCTCGGTGTTGACCATGCCAAAGCGTTGCTGATGGAAAATACTCTTCACTTTGCAAGCGGCTTACCTGCAAACAACGCCATGCTCTGGGGTGCGCGCGGTATGGGCAAATCTTCGCTGGTCAAGGCGGTCCATGCCGCTGTAAACCAGTCGCGTCCGAAGAGCTTGGTCCTGATTGAAATTCACCGCGAGGATATCGGGAGTTTGCCTGCGCTACTCGATCTCTTGCGCGGCAATTGCCGGCGTTTTCTCATCTTCTGCGACGATCTCAGCTTTGAGCGGGAGGACGCTGACTATAAGGCCCTCAAATCTGTACTTGACGGTGGTATTGAGGGACGACCCGACAACGTTTTGTTTTATGCCACTTCAAATCGCCGACATTTAATGCCGCGCGATATGATCGAGAATGAACGCGCCACAGCAATAAACCCTTCCGAGTCCACTGAAGAAAAGGTTTCTTTATCGGATCGCTTTGGCCTCTGGGTTGGCTTTCACAACTGCGATCAAGCGAACTACCTGGCGATGATCGACGCCTACGCGTCGCATTTTTCTCTTCCAATTAGGGCCACTGACCTCCATGCCAAAGCTATAGAATGGTCTATCACGCGAGGCGCCAGGTCTGGCCGAGTCGCCTGGCAATGCATTCAGGACATCGCCGGTAGGCTCGGCGTACAGCTAGCCACTGTGGAAAGGTAAGCCTAAATCATCGCGGTACACGGACACCATTCCTACGGTAGCTCTCGTCGGTCGAACAGCACGAGAATGCGTGGTAGCGCGCAATTGCCCGGCCCTACGGTCAACTAAACTACCAGATTTGCATACCGGCGACGCGCCGCGCCATTATCAGGCAATGCGGTTGAAAGGCTGCGTCACCCATATCGAACGGGCTTCCGCTATGATTAAACCAAACGGCATTGCCCCACGAGAATGAAAAGTCCCTCGCCGCAAACGACTCAGCCCCATCGCAACTCAACGCGCACCATGACGACCAATGCAAATTTGTCGGCCTGGCATCCCGACGAGCTAGGGTTATTTCGTGCCGCCGTTATCAGCCTGCTGATACTGGCCATCTTCTTTGGGGGTCTCTGGTGCTCGGCATTGCACTTTTTAAGTGTCCGCAAGCCGACTGCAGCAACAACCTACGTTCACATTGTTAATGCGTCAGGGCACAGACCACCACCCGTTTTGATCCGGGCATCGGCAGCGACAGTGTCTGGAGCACAGTCAGCCCGACCATCTGCTGAAAAGATCGTCCGACAGGTGCAATCTCGGCCGACCAAAGCGTGGGCGCCTATAAAACACGTATCTGTCGCA
Source organism: Pseudomonadota bacterium (assembly GCA_021829055.1). Lineage (GTDB taxonomy): Bacteria > Pseudomonadota > Alphaproteobacteria > Acetobacterales > Acetobacteraceae > Acidiphilium. The sequence goes on along the minus strand of JAJZCS010000262.1, from coordinate 230 downwards.
AGACGATTACTGGTACGAACAAGTCGCTTGGTTCCCCACGCGACGGTTGTACCGGGCATCCACCAAACGGCCAGAGCATCATCACGAGTCGAACATGGGCCGGCAGGCAAAATGCAGCGGCCAACGGCATCCTCCCCAGCACCACCGGCTCCGGTGCCGGCGTTCAATCCAAGAGCTTATGCTGCCAATCTGCGCGCACCGCTCCAGCGTCGGATACACGTGAACCGCGC
>JAJZCS010000261.1 GCA_021829055.1 Pseudomonadota bacterium | reverse complement strand
CATATCAGTTGATTCCACCAATGGATTTCAGATTCTTACGGAAGCACAATTGCTCCCTGGCGTCTTGCTCCGCAACGTCAGACTACGATTTCTCTCAATGGATTGCCATCTCTACGTCGAGCGAAACGACTCTGTGTTCACAACGCGTTTTCGCCGCCATGATGTCTTTCGAGCTCCAATGGCTCACGGTGATGGCAATTACTATGCTGATAAGGAAACTCTTGATCGTCTTGAAGAGGAAAACCTTATCGCATTTCGTTACTGCGATGCCGACGGCAAGATCTCCAACGACGCTAACCTGAACGGCTCCGCTCGGAACATTGCTGGCGTTTTTTCTCCGAATCTTCGTGTTCTTGGCCTGATGCCTCACCCAGAAAATCTCGTTGATCCGCTCCTGGGCGGCACAGACGGCAAACCGCTCTTCGACTCCCTCAATACTATTGGTGGAATCAACTGATATGGACCAACCGCCTAACGCCCAGCTCGCTCGCCGCTTCGGGCTATCCGACGAGGAATACGATCGTGCGCTGACTATTATGGAACGAACGCCTACTCTGACAGAGCTCGGTATTTTCTCGGTCATGTGGTCCGAGCACTGTTCTTATAAGTCGTCACGGTACTGGCTAAAAACTCTGCCGACTCAGGCGCCGTGGGTAATCCATGGCCCAGGCGAAAACGCTGGCGTAGTCGATATTGGCGGTGGTCTCGCAGCTATCTTCAAGATGGAAAGCCACAACCATCCTAGCTTTATCGAACCTTATCAGGGGGCCGCCACTGGCGTCGGAGGAATTCTCCGCGATGTATTCACGATGGGCGCACGACCCATTGCCAATCTCAACGCCTTGCGCTTTGGCGACCCTTCTCTCGACGTCACCAAACGCTTGGTTGATGGGATTGTTCGTGGAATCGGGAGTTACGGCAACTGCGTTGGAGTCCCCACCGTAGGTGGTGAAACCAATTTTCATCCCTCTTACAATGGCAATCCTCTCGTCAACGCGATGACGGTGGGAATCGCAGACAAAAACAGGATCTTCCTTTCCTCCGCTGCTGGAATCGGAAATCCCGTCGTCTACGTTGGTTCCAAGACAGGCCGGGACGGAATTCACGGCGCGACGATGGCGTCGGCTGAATTCGCGGCGGACACCGAAGAAAAACGGCCAACGGTACAGGTCGGCGATCCCTTTATCGAAAAATTGTTGATTGAGGCATGCCTCGAGCTCATGGCAACCGATGCAATTATTGCGATCCAGGATATGGGGGCAGCAGGCCTCACCTCTTCTGCTGTCGAGATGGCCGGCAAGGGAGGGGTTGGAATTGAACTTGATTTGGACCGTGTTCCCCAGCGCGAACCCGATATGAGCGCCTATGAGATGATGCTTTCGGAGAGCCAAGAGCGAATGTTGCTAGTTCTCAAACCTGACCATGAAGCGATGGCGCGCACTATATTCGAAAAGTGGGAACTCGACTTTGCGGTCATTGGCCGCATCACTGACAGTGGGCGCATCGTGGTGCGTCATCAAGGTCGCACCGAGGCCGACATCCCCCTGCAGCCCCTAGCCGACCACGCACCACTCTATAAGCGCCCTTATACCGAACCAAAAAAACCGGCTCCTCTCGAAGGTATTGAGGATCCTGTTGGAATCATCCCTGCACTGCTCACATTGCTCGCATGCAGCGATCTCGCTGCTAAAAACTGGATCTGGGATCAGTATGACAGCACTATAGGAGGCCAAACCATCAAGCGCCCCGGCCAAGCTGACGCCGCAATCATTCGCGTTCCTGGATCGGGACGCGCACTGGCGCTTACAATCGACTGCACGCCCCGCTACTGCTTTGCCGATCCTGAAGTTGGCGCGTCACAAGCAGTAGCCGAAGCTTGGCGCAATATTACTGCCACGGGTGCTACCCCTCTCGGGGTCACAGACAACCTAAATTTTGGCAATCCTGAAAAGCCGTTCATCATGGGTCAGTTCGTTGCCGCAATCCGCGGCTTGGGAACCGCTTGCCGCAGCCTCGACTTCCCGGTCGTGTCCGGCAATGTTTCGCTGTACAATGAAACCGCGGGACAAGGGATCCTGCCAACCCCCGCGATCGGTGGCCTCGGCGTCATCGATGATGCAGCAAAAGCCGTCGGCATCGACCTCAAGCCAGGTCATGATCTTCTTCTGGTTGGCGCGCCGCGCGGCGAATTCGGCCAATCGCTCTGGCTCCGAGAAATCCTTGGTCGAGAAGATGGTGCCCCACCGCCGATCGATTACGCTGCTGAGCGTCGGCACGGCGACTTCGTGCGGACACTGATTCTGTCCGGCAAGGTTCAATCATGCCACGACGTGTCGGACGGTGGTGTTTTGGTGGCGATTGCGGAAATGGCTCTCGCGGGCAATACTGGCGTCAGGCTTCAGCTCCAACCAAAACACATGCCGTTGCACGCATTTTGGTTCGGCGAAGACCAAGCCTGCTACATCGTTTCCACCGTGAATGCGGGTGACATCTTTGACCAAGCAAAGATTTCGAGGGTTCCTGTGGTGCCGCTAGGGCATACAGGCGGCGATCATTTGACACTCGCCGATGGCGACGCCATATCCCTCCACAAGTTGAGGCTCGCGAATCAGCGCTTCTTTGCTGACTGGTTCGCCTAAAATCATAGGAAAAGGGTCGGATCATGGCCATGTCGGCCGCCGATATAGAGGCGTTGATCAAAACTGCACTGCCGGACGCAAAGGTAACCGTGGAGGATTTAGCCGGTGATGGGGATCATTACGCCGCCACCGTGATCAGCGAGCGCTTTCGTGGCCTGTCACGGGTCCGTCAGCATCAGATGGTATACGGAGCACTTCAAGGGCGCATGGGCGACACGCTCCATGCGCTCGCCTTACAAACCTCCGTGCCGGATTAAATAGTCCGGGACATTCAGGAGTTAATAATGGAAAACAGTAAAGTCATCGATAGAATCAAGAGCGAGGTTTCTGAAAACCCCGTCATGCTGTACATGAAGGGGACGGCAATGTTTCCCCAGTGCGGATTCTCTGCGCGGGTTGTACAGATTCTTACGCACCTTGGCGTGACGTTCAAAACCGCAAACGTTTTGGACGATGCTGAACTGCGTGAGGGCGTCAAACAGTTCTCCAACTGGCCGACTATTCCGCAGCTGTATATTAAGGGAGAATTTGTAGGCGGGTGCGATATCGTAACAGAAATGTTCCAGTCTGGTGAATTACAGACGATGCTGGAGCACCACGGCATCATCAAGACGCCCGCAGCCTAACCTGCTAACAGCCCGTCGCCGCGCAGGCCGGCGATGAACGTCATCGTTTTTCAATGTCCGAAGGGAACCTTCGCGATCAGGCGCTGTCCTGTGGTAGACCAGGCACGCAGGCGGGTCCTATTTGTCTTTGCCCAGGTTTCGTCGACGAAGATCAGGGGCTTGGCTGCGGAGAAGATCAG
>JAJZCS010000260.1 GCA_021829055.1 Pseudomonadota bacterium | reverse complement strand
GTCCCGCGCTGGGCGCTGCAACCGCGATGCCTGCTGAAGCTATAGCCAAGATCGCCCACAGTGCGAACGCAAACCTCTGTTTCATGACGAAACGTCCTGTCATCCTTGTTTCGAACCGCAAATCTCTTGCACCTTCCCCAACTTTAGCTCCGGGAGGTTCTCAGCGCAGTTGCCAAGTGTCTATGCAATCAGCTTCAGATGGTCCCGAAAGCGCTGATAATTGAGCACATAACCCTCAGCCGAGGCTTTGAGCATGGCCAATTGGGCCTCGTTGAGCATGCGTACCACCCGCCCCGGCTGCCCGAGTACCATGGCTCCGTCCGGAATTTCCTTGCCTTCGGGTATCAGGGTGTTGGCGCCGATCAGGCAATTCTTGCCGATAACGGTTCCGTTGAGGATGACCGAGCCCATGCCAATCAGAGAACCATCGCCAATGCTGCAAGAATGAAGGATCACATTGTGCCCTACGGTGACATCACGGCCGATCGTCGTGGGTTGACAAAAATCGGTATGAATGACCGACGAGTCCTGCACGTTGCTGCTCTCGCCAACTGTAATCCAGTCATTGTCGCCGCGTAGCACCGCACCAAACCAGACACTGGCGTGCTTCTTGAGTCGTACCCTTCCAATCAGTGTGGCATCAGGGGCAACCCAAAAATCCCGACCGTCGGGAAGTTCAGGCTGGATATCGTCAATGGCATAAAGAGGCATAGTTCGGTTTCCACTGCTTCACGCGCAGCATTTTGGCAGGCAATCGACGGTTTGGCGAGCTTTGGGGATGCAAGAGACCCGGTTGGGCCATCATTACGGGCAAGACGGGTACAAGGAAAGACGTTACGCTCAGGCAGTGCTCATTGATTCGCGAGCACTGAAAGGGGCGGATCGGGTGCCTCGGCGCACTGTGTCTATCACCGACGTCGACAGCGAGTTCTTCGCCGCACCTCATCGCGCCCCGTTTGCCGTTATACTAGCCAAACATTGTGCGTCTACATCTGTGATATCGGCCTGGTTTGCTCTGGGCCGGATCTTTGCGTTCGTTGCGATTCTTTTGTCATCGACCAGGAGTAGTCATGGCCAAGCGTTCTACACGCCGCAATCAGGGCGACATTCATGAAACTGCACAGGTACACACTCTATTCCCGCATTCGCCTGGCTGGAGCCCGTGCGATAATGACGGTCGGGACCGCAAATACGTCAAGAATGTGCGGGCACTCAACCCGGCGCAGCAGATACTCCTCGATGCCATCGACGAGCGCTCGCTGGTGGTTGCCCTCGGCCCAGCCGGGACCGGCAAAACCTATCTTGCCATTGCCAAGGCCGTGGAGGCACTTGAGCAGAACAGAGCGAGCCGCATCGTGCTCTCCCGTCCGGCCGTGGAAGCAGGTGAAAGTCTGGGCTTCTTGCCCGGGGATTTGCAGGAAAAGCTCGCGCCTTACTTGCGTCCCCTTTACGACGCGCTGACCGAGCGGGTTGGAAGCAAGCGTCTGAGGGCACTGCTTGGCGACAACACCATCGAAATCGCTCCCGTGGCGTATATGCGCGGACGAACGCTCAATGATGCCTTCGTTGTCATCGACGAGGCGCAGAACTGCACCTATACCCAGATCAAGATGCTGCTGACTCGGCTGGGTTGGCGCTCCACCATGGTGTTGACCGGAGATCCGGATCAAACCGATTTGCTGCCCGGCATGTCTGGTCTGGGCCCTGTGGCGGAACGGCTGGAGCAGATTCAGAGTATTGCCGTTGTCCGCCTCTCGGACGCCGATATTGTGCGCCATCCCCTTGTCGCGAGCATGCTCACCGTGTTGTGAGCCCGCGGCGTCGGCCCAGCGAGTGGCGGTTCAGTGAAAGCTGAGGCGCAGCTAGAGCACTAACCTGAAAGTTCGCGAAATTTTCCATCAAATTTCGCGATAAGGAGTGTTGCATCAAGGGGTTGTTCGGTTTGGTGACGAGCGGAATGTAGGCATGTTTATGCTATACCCCGTTCAGGCCAGAACCCGGAAATCCTTCGGATCAATGATGCGGAAGTTGTCTGTGACCGAATCGCGGAATTCCGGCCAGCGTTGCGGGACATCTTCGCGGAGGAAGTCCAGCGTCGTTTCGGCGAACTTTCGATACGTGGCGTAACATTTGTTGTGTGTCAGATGCTTGTGCATGACGCCCATAATCGCTCGATCGGGTTTGAATGCGGGCAATAGGCGGGAATAAATCGCAGCTTGATCCGCCGTCCCGGCTGCGCCAGCCAGTGTTGCACGAGAACCGCATGGTAATAGCGCACATTGTCCAGAAAAACATGGCTCGTCACGAGCAGCGGATACGCCGCCTCCATCCTTTCCGGCAGCCGGATCGTTGAAGCCGCGTCGACGGCTTCAACGTCGAGCATCACGGTTTTGCCGGTTTCGAGATTAAGCACGCCGGGACTGTTGAGGCTCGCCCGCTGGTTTGCTCGATGGCCAGAGTTTCCTTGTCCGGAGCCCAGCAACCGAGCGAACGCGCCCCCGTGCGTTGGATGCACGGCGTCCACGAACAGCACGGCTTCGTCGGCGCCAAGCGAATTCAGAAGGTTCTCGTAGGCGTCGATGAACGCCTTCTGCTTTTCCACATCGAGCTTGCGCCCGATGACTTCGGGCTTGCTGTATTCGAACCCGAGCCGATGCAGCAGGGCGATCAGCCCCGAGCGGCTCTCAGAGACAATGCCAAATTCGCGCGCGATATAGGCTCCGACCTGGCGCGTCGAACGCGGCAATCTCGCAGTGTTCTTCTCCGATACGGCACGAACGAGGTGGCCGGCTCCGGGACTCACCAATTTGAACAGTTCAACGAATACCTTCTGTGCTTCCAACGGCACTGCAACAGCCCTTTCGCCCGCTGCGGCGTTGCTGGCAGGCGACGAAAAGGCCGAGGAGTCGGCGGAATATTTTCGATTGCTTGCCGCAGAGCTGTCGGGGACCGGCGTCCCCGATTACATAAGCCTGTTGGGCCGGATACGCAGAGAATTGCCCAACCGATTGAACCAAGGCCACCGCGCCCTGATCCGCGACGCGATGCGGCAAAAGCTGCCGTTTTCGGCTTGGCGCTGATCGCATCAGCGGCACTGGATCTGATGAAGCAGCCTTTGTCGGTACGCGAGGCCATCGACATTGAGGGATTCAGTGCGGAGGAGTTTGATCAGCAAAAGGAGTTCGTGAAAAAGGGATTCGAGTGGATGAACTCAGAAGGCGCGCTCGTCATGGGCCGCGCGGCGCTGCCAAAAGAGCTTCTTACCGACCCGGCAGACAAATTTCTGCCCGTTATAGAGCATATGCTCATTCGCTTTGGCGACGATCTGGGCACGGAAAATGACGATAAAACGTTCATAAACTGGCTGCTCTTTGCCACCTGTCTCGCGCCACATAGCAGCGATCCCAATCAGGACCTTTCGTTAATTCGCTTGGCGGCAGCACGCCTT
>JAJZCS010000259.1 GCA_021829055.1 Pseudomonadota bacterium | reverse complement strand
AACGCGGTCGACCAGAAATCTGACAAGCTCCTCGCCACTTATTTTCCGTCCGTGCTCGAGCACGACATAGGCCATGACGTCTTCCTCGATTTCGGCTTTGACGCCAATTACCGCCGCTTCTGATACGTTGGAATGCGCCACTATTTCGCGTTCCACTTCGGCGGATGAAACATTTTCACCCCGTCGCCGGATCGAATCCTTGACGCGGTCCACGATGGCAAAATTTCCACCGTCATCTCGAACTAAAACATCACCGCTATGGAACCAGCCGTTGCGCCAAACCGCTGCCGTTGCCTCAGCATTGCGGTAATATCCTGGCGTGATAGCCCATGGAATACGATGCCGTACAACAAGCTGCCCCGGTGTTCCATCCGGTACGGGGCGGTCGTATTCGTCAACCAGGCGCAATTCGAAATCCGGATCTATAGGCTTGCCGAGCGTTCGTGCGTCAACGGGATCCGGCAAGGAGAACATCCATGGTATTTCGGTCATTCCATATCCCGTATAGAGACGAACGCCAAAACGCCTGCAAAAGCCCTCAATGTTGGGCAACAACGGCGCCTGCATTGCCAAACGTAGCGGATTATCCGCATCGTCATCTCGTGGCGGAGATTGCCAAAGAAAAAGACACATCGTCGAATGAATCCACGCCACCGTGCATTGGAAGCGGCGCACGTCGTGCCAGAATTGATCAGTACGAAATCCTTTTACGATAGCTATGGATCCGCCATTCCGTAGCATTGCATAAATTGGAATGTCCGCCCCGCCGTGAAACATCGGCGCGCACACAAGGAAGCGATCTTGTGCGCCAACGCCAACGTGGTCGAAGCAAGCTGCCACCATTTTGAGATACAGTATGTGAGGTCTGCGGACAGCCTTCGACGCTCCCGTCGTTCCGCCAGTGAACATAATCATTTGGTCGTCCCACGGCTCGACCGGACGTTCAAGCTCGGGGGGCGAATCCGCCAAGCCATTGCCGATCATCCGCCAGGCAATAGTCTTTACGCGTTCTTTGGCGGAAAAATCAGCTTCGCCAACGATCACAAGCGTTTCGAGCGACGGCAAATCCAAACCGGAAAGTCTATCGACGAGACTGCCATGAGCGACAATCACCCGCGGCATCAAAAGCCGCAGGGCATCCTCAAGAAGCTGCCCACGATATCCCGTATTCAAGGGAACGTAACTTAAGCCTGCAGTTGCCGCGCCAAACCAAGATAACAAGGCCTCGCGGCCATTGGGTAGCCATGAAACCAGGGTCTCCCCCTGCTGCAGCCCCAGTTCCTGAAAGGCACGCCCACAATGCCAGCTCCGTTGGGCAATCTCGCGCGAGGTCCAGACCTCACCATCTTCAAAAGTCACAAATTCAGAATTGGGCGAAGATGTCGCTCGGTTTGCGAGAATATCACTCAGTACGCAGTCAGCACGTGTAGGAAAATCGGCCACGGCCTATTTACTCCCCGTTTTCGTTGGCTTTAGCAATGCGGTCGACTGACTGATCGGCTCCAATCGGAATTTTTCCGAAATCCCACGATGCTTTCGTCTTTATATCGAGGCGGTACCAGGAATGCGTCTTCCGCTCAAGTTCTCCTTCATTTTTTGCGCCCATAACACGCGCAAATTCTTTGCGTACCTCGGTTAGTTCGGGAGCATCGTCCGGAAGCATCGTACAATTGCCATAAATTATGACGCCACGACGCTTGGTATAATCGTCATCAGAACCCACCCCGTCGTCGACGAGAAGCGAGGCCTTGCTATTCTCCTGCAAATTGCGTCCACGGCGTGATTTGCGCAGTGATGAAAAGTAGATAGCGTCCCGACAATAGACGTAGCCGATGGGTGTAACATGGGGTTCTGCTGCAATGCTTGCAGTTGCAAGCCTTCCCCATTTATTTGTGGTCAGAAATTCCTGAAATTCCTGATCGCTCATATGAAGATTTTTGCGCGATATGTACATAAATGTACCCCATCAATCTTTGGTACAGAAGTTGTTCGCAAATGATACGCGGCGGTTTTCGTGACATTTGTCTCTATTCTTAAACGTCACTCTCCCTCGCGGCTGTTGGCAGATCTGGTCACACGAGCTCACCGGTTAGTTTGGATGTCTCGAAAGCGGCCGCTTACACAGACAGTAAAAAAGACATTTCATCAGACCTAAACCGCTTTTTCGTCCGCGCTATCGCTAACAATTTAATTAGTACACTAATTACACTATTTATACAAGCGCGGCGATGGCCAAGATAGTTTTCCGGAAATAAGGGCTTGATTGCCCGCCGACCAGCGACGACAAGGCCGTCCAAACGAGAGAAAGTGCCACAAAGTGCGGAGACGATAGCCAGGGTTTTGGCATTGTCATCAATATCGACGCCAAGCAAATCTGCTGCCGCCAGGACCGGGCTGTGCGCGCGACCACCGAAGTTGGGGCTGCGGCGTTGCTAACGCCATTCATACCGCCGAGGACATTGAGATCGCCATCACGCGGGAAGTAAATGCCGATGGCCGAAAACTCAATGATCCAGGCAAATTATTCTTTGACGGGGAGATTGAAGGCTTGCGCCCGATTAAAGAACGGTCGGCTTATCATGTTGACTATGACGATTTCTATACACTCACCGCATCCATCGCCTCCCTACAAACATTCATCCAGCGAGTTTTCAAATACCAACCCCACCGCCCCCTTTCGATACGTGACCCAAAACGCTAACCTTTAACTTGGGACTAGCTTCAGCGGCGCCCGACATTACGTCCAAGTTCGCCATGTCATAATCAAGAAGAGTTCCGGAATGTACGCCGGTTCTTGCATGGCGTGGTGGCAAGCTTTTCGCCCAATTACCTCCATTATTATCCATGCCCACGCATTCGGGATGGATGCACTCGCTGAGCAAAGCGACCCCCTCCACTTTTCCCCCACCGTGTGTTTCGAGAACAATGCGATCCCCGTCCTCAATACCTTTGGTTTTCGCATAACTCCGGTTGAGTATAATGCGCCCAGCTCGGCGGTCGTATTGGCTCAACTCCCCAAGCCAACTATTGAAATTCGAAAATGTTCCCGTTTTAAAGGCCTGCTTGAAGCTGACCGCATACAGCTCGAACCCCGGTGTGTGATCAAGATAGCCCGGGCTTGGGTACCAGGCCGGCAATGGCTGATAGCGCGAAACATCCCATTGTATTCCGAGTTCTTCAGTCGCTGTTTTGAGGCGATGCCCAACCTCAATTATATATTCGTAGTAGAGCGGAATCCGCGGCGTGTAGAACGATCTGGGATATCTCTCTTTTACAGTTTTCGTCCATTTAATGCGCCCGTCTTTGGCCACATCGTCAATAGTTAGATGCCCACCGCTCATCGACGCGATCCAATGTTCGGTCAATTCGCGAAGAGAGTATTTTTGATCCGATTTCAACTTAAATTGACCTTGCAACTCCATGAAGTGGTTCACCATAGCGTTGAATTCCGACAG
>JAJZCS010000258.1 GCA_021829055.1 Pseudomonadota bacterium | reverse complement strand
TTCGGGCGGGAACGGGCCATCACGCCCCCTTTGTCGTCAGAAGGCGTAGCTCAGCGCTGCTTATGCGGCGCATTCGCAGGCGCCTGCGTGGACCGGCGTTAGACCGCATCTTGAAAGGGTAAGATAGGGGAGCCGCGTTCGAATGTTGGAAGTCACCCTCAAAAGAACTCGCGGTCCGGCTGAGCTTGTAAAATTGGCGCGCAGCAACCACCCGTGGCACCGGCTAGGGTAAAAAACGTAAACCGTCGCTGACGGCACGAGCAAGTCCGTCCAACTTCAACCCGAAAACCTACCTTCAAAGGGACAGAGGCTGAGTTTAAGTCAATTCATGAATTGTTGCCTTCCAAAATCCTGCCCGTTTGTTATGCTGTCGCCATCTCGAGAGCCCTCAGCGTAAACGCGGCCTGGGATCAGGAGGAAACACGCGATGAATGACACGGCAACACAGCAGGGCAAATGCCCGGTAACGCACGGTGGAAACACCTTCATGAGCACGTCCAAAATGGACTGGTGGCCAAAAGCGCTGAATCTGGACATCCTGCATCAGCATGACACCAAGACGAACCCTCTGGGAAGCAGTTTCAGTTACCGCGAAGAATTGAGGAAGCTCGACGTCGAGGGACTGAAGAACGACGTCAAGGCGTTCATGACCAACAGCCAGGACTGGTGGCCGGCGGATTGGGGTCATTATGGCGGGTTGATGATCCGCATGGCTTGGCACTCTGCCGGAACATACCGCATCGCCGACGGGCGCGGTGGTGGAGGACGTGGCAACCAACGTTTCGCGCCGATCAATTCCTGGCCAGACAACGTGAACCTTGACAAGGCTCGGCGGCTACTGTGGCCGCTCAAAAAGAAATACGGCAACAAGATCAGCTGGGCTGATCTGATCATTCTGGCCGGGACCATGGCCTATGAATCAATGGGACTGAAAACGTTCGGCTTCGCTTTCGGTCGGGAGGATATCTGGCATCCTGAAAAGGATACCTACTGGGGTTCGGAGAAGGAATGGCTGGCCCCCACCGGGAGTGAAGGAAGCCGTTATTCCGGGGAGCGCGATCTGGAGAATCCGCTGGCTGCGACGATGATGGGGCTGATCTATGTAAACCCAGAAGGCGTAGATGGAAAACCCGATCCGCTCAAGACGGCTCATGATGTGCGCGTCACCTTCGCCCGCATGGCGATGAACGATGAGGAAACTGTAGCTTTGACCGCCGGCGGCCATACCGTCGGCAAGTGCCATGGCAATGGTAAAGCCGCGAATCTCGGTCCTGCCCCGGAGGCCGCCAACCTTGACGAGCAAGGCCTCGGCTGGGCCAACCACGTCACGCGCGGCATCGGCCGCGACACCGTCACCAGCGGAATTGAAGGCGCGTGGACCACCCATCCAACCAAGTGGGACAATGGCTATTTCCATCTACTGCTGAATCACGAATGGGAACTGAGGAAGAGCCCGGCGGGGGCGTGGCAATGGGAGGCACTCAACGTCAAGGAGGCAGACAAACCTGTTGATGTCGAGGATCCTGCGATCCGCCACAATCCAATCATGACCGATGCCGACATGGCGATGAAGATGGACCCGGAATATCGTAGTATTTCGGAGCGCTTCTATAAGGATCCCGCGTATTTTTCAGAGGTCTTTGCCCGGGCGTGGTTCAAGCTGACACATCGCGATATGGGCCCGAAGTCGCGCTACGTCGGGCCCGACGTACCGAAGGAAGATTTGGTCTGGCAGGATCCGGTGCCCGCTGGGCCCACGAACTACGATATCGGCGGAGTCAAGACCAAGATTGCTACCAGCGGGTTGAGCATTGCCGAACTGGTGAGTACGGCGTGGGACAGCGCGCGTACCTTCCGCGGTTCCGACAAGCGCGGTGGCGCTAATGGCGCGCGAATCCGTTTGGCACCTCAGAAGGATTGGGCCGGTAACGAGCCTCAGCGCCTCGCCAAGGCGCTGGCACTGCTGGAGCCGATCGCCACCGCAGCCGGGGCGAGCCTCGCAGACGTAATCGTGCTGGCGGGTAATGTCGGAGTCGAGAAGGCGGCAAGAGCAGCCGGATTCGACGTTACTGTGCCGTTTGCGCCCGGCCGTGGCGATGCCACCGCCGAGATGACCGACGCCGGATCCTTCGATGTGCTGGAGCCTGTGCATGACGGTTACCGCAACTGGCTGAAGAAAGACTACGCCGTGCAACCCGAGGCACTAATGCTTGACCGCACCCAGCTCATGGGCCTCACGGCCTGCGAGATGACCGTACTGGTGGGCGGCTTGCGGGTGTTGGGGACCAATCATGGCGGCAGCAAGCACGGCGTTTTTACCGATCGTATCGGCGCGCTGACGAATGACTTCTTCGTCAACCTGACAGACATGGGCTTTACGTGGGAACCGACAGGCACGAACCTTTACGAAATCCGTGACCGCAAAACCGGCACGACGAAATGGACGGCGACGCGCGTTGATCTCGTATTCGGTTCCAACGCTATCCTTCGAGCCTATGCCGAGGTCTACGCACAGGACGATGCCAAGCTAAAATTCATAAATGATTTTGTTGCTGCCTGGACTAAGGTAATGAATGCCGATCGGTTCGATCTACACTGATTCCACGCGAGAACCAGCGCGGTCTTCGGTTCAGCCGAAGGTGGCGCCCTTGTCGTCAAGCCTGGTCTAGCTTCAGAGCCTACTTTGGGGGGCACTGCTTGGTTATCGGCCGTTTCGTTCTTTTAGCCCTGTCGCCGAGACCTGGACTGAAACAGGTCATCTTTGCGGCGGTCATGCAGACATTCAATACGATCGCCAAATTAGGGCAGTTCTCACCGAAGGTATGACGTTCCTTGCTCATGCCGCAAAGCCTGATCGTCATGGATAATGCGCCCTTTCATAACAAGTCATAAATCGCCGAAATGCTCCCCCAACATGGCTACCAACTGCTGCCGCTGCCCAGGTACTCTCCTGACTTCAACCCAATTGAGCAGGCTCTCGCCATCCTCAAACGACAGAGAGGCTTCTCCGGAAAATCCGTGGACCAGTTAATAATAGCCCATTCTTAAATGGAATTACTATAGGTGAGACCTGTGTGCGGGTGGGTGAGGATTCCGAGCACTGCGAGGTTTGTGCAGTGCTGGGGTTTTTCTGACCTGTTTTGAACAGGCCGTCAGGCGTTGGAGGCCATCATGCGGCTGTGGCGAGAATGTTGAGGGTAGGTTTGGGATTGCAGGCGATGGCGGTGAAGTGAACCTGGGCGGTGGCTTTGGCGAGACCGCGCCATCGCATTCGGCGGAGACCACAGCTGCGCTTCCAGGTGCCGAAGATCTTCTCGACCAGCGCCGTGCCTGCATCGGCACCGATATGCGCCTTGAAGCCGCGGATGGCGGGCTTCCCCTTGTGCTTCACCCAACGGCCTTCGTCGTCATCCTTGCTGGCCGAGGCGATGATGGTGGCCTCCACCAGCGTGCCGGTCTTGATC
>JAJZCS010000257.1 GCA_021829055.1 Pseudomonadota bacterium | reverse complement strand
TGATGAACAGAGAAAACGCCAAAATTGAACAGAATGGCGCCGTAAATGACCGTAATTTGTCCAAATTCCGGGAGCGCCTGACTGAAATCGCTCAAATCATAGGGTTGATGGAGGTGCCCAGCTTCACATCGGACAGGTCGTGCCCCATTGCCAGCAGCGGCGCCTTGAGCATCGCAAGACGTGGTTAGGCAGGTTACCCTTTGATGCCGGTAGAGCGGCGCAAGCAGACCCGCGACCGGCCGTCAATCAATAAGTTCGGAAAGGGCATCGATCGAGGAACTTCCGCGCGATGGTTCCGCGATACCAAACCGTTCCTGGTCAATCCGACGTTGCGCACCCAATCCTCTCCGTCTCTGAGCACAATAGAGGGTTAGTATTTTCGCCCCGCTGTCGACACTCATCCGCACACAGGTACCATAATTGGGGCCTCACTGAATTTGAATGATACATGATGGCCAAAACGACACTTCGGGTAGCATTCGAACTTCGCGAGCTGCATTACTTTTCCTGCGATCGGCAAACAACCTCGAGCCTTCGACATAGATGCCATGTATAGTCATTAGGTTCTGCTTTCCGTAGAGAGGAGAACGGTGCAATACGCCAACAGGACTGACCTGTCCGCGATTTTACCTGAAAAGGCTATTCCGCCCAGCGTGCCCGAGCTTCATCGTCTCCCGCGTGTCGGGTTACCCATACACTTTCCCCCGACCAGAACTCCTCGCGCTTCCAGAAAGGCGCATCGGTCTTGAGCCAGTCAATAAGGAATGTTGTTGCTTCCAGCGAGGCTTTGCGATGCGCGCTGGCGACGGCGGCAAGCACGATACGAGCACCGGGCTTAAGGCGGCCTATTCGGTGAATGATTGTACAATCCGTGAGATCCCAGCGCTGCATGGCCCGGTCGGCGATCTCTGAAAGCGCCTGTTCCGTCATCGTCGGATAATGCTCAAGCATCATTGATCGAAGCGCCCTTCCATGGGAGTCGCCGCGGACGACCCCGATAAAACTTGCGACCGCGCCCGCGTTGACCTGAAGTCGCGAAAGTTCGGTGGCGACATCGAAGTCTTCTAGGCTAACACGAATCAGTGGCATGATGGTTCAGCCACCAGTAAAGGGCGGGAAATAAGCAATTTCAAAGGCTCCCGCGATTGAAGTGTCATCGCGTGCGAAGGCTTGGTCCACGGCAACTTTGAGTGAGTCACGCTTGGTAAGTGCTTTTCGATGAGCTGGGCTGGATGAGGCCAACCATTCCGTCAGCGCGCCTACGGTCGTGACATGCGCTGGTGGGAGGACGTCTTCTTCCGCGTGACCGATCTGCTCGCGTAGCCAGGCAAAATAGAGAATCTTCATGGCGTATAAATAGGGGGTATGAGAGGGATTGTCATTGTATGGGAATGTGTACGATGACGACTTGGCCACCTGGTTCAATAAGTGTGGCACTGCCGGCGCCAGATCGGATCAGTACACCACCGCCTTTGCCGTTTATTGGTGCCACTTCCTGATAACGACCGTTGCTCAGGTTGGTAACGATGCCGACGGGCCCGTTCGGGCCGAGAAGCGTCTGGCCCACAGGCAGAGCCATGGTGTTGGACCCCTTGGTGCGAGAGGGAGAAATCGTTGGCACGCGTACGGCCGTGCCGCCGAAAGCATTGGAGGCGCTTCGAGGCATGGAAGGCAGCGGCTGGTATTGGTTCGAACTTCTTCGATCGGATGACAGATCGATGTTCTTCTGCATTTGGCTTAGCGTTGGCACTGGTTTTGCTGGGCCAGGCCAGACATTGCCAGCCTCTGGAGAAATCGGCTGCACGACGACGTGCGTGCCACGTGCCCGCTGCATATTTAGAGTGTCAGCGGTCGATGCGTTCGGAACGCTAAAGGGGTTGGCCACACTTCCCAAATAGTTGCCAACGCCCGCGCATCCGGAGAGTAGCGACATGCATGGCAATATTACGATCATGACATGTGAAGTCCGCGGCCGCATTAGCGATCCTTTCCGTTGCCTGTCCTTATGATCCGGTTTGGATCGGGGTCTCAAGAGGAGGCCCGACCCTCAACTTCCGATCACGCCATGTCAGGATAAAATTGGAGATCACACCGATGTCGCTGAGGGGAAGGAAGGGAAGCGGACAGGTACTCTGCTCAATGTCGCCAGCAACCGCGATGACATCGGAAAGCTCAGGCCAAAGAGGGGCTTTGCCTAGCGAGGCCCGGTAGACCTCGAGTTTTGCAACCGGGGCAGACTTGAAACCTTCCGCCAGATAAAGATCAGCCGGTGCCATGCGTGCGGTCAAGGTAAGCAAGTCTGGCGCATCGTTGCCGCGGCACTCGCGGAATAGCGCGAAGCGGTTGCTGGTTGCTAACAGAACTTCTTGTGCTCCGGCCAGTCGGTGTCTGTAACTGTCCTTGCCGGGATGATCCGGCTCAACGTCGTGGTGCGCGTGCTTGAGGGTGGACACAGTCAGGCCGCGCGCAATTAGCGTCGGCAGCAGTGCTGTCAGAAGGGTCGTCTTGCCGCTGCCTGACCAGCCGACCAAGGCTAGAATCGGTCCGGGTAAATTTACTCGGCGCAAGTCAGCGCGTCTCGTGCGAATGGTTAATGTGGTTCAGCCCGGCGGTCAAATAGTCCCAACCGGTAATTAAAGTCAGAATGGCGGCAAGCCAAAGTAGGGAAGCCCCGGTTGCAGCAGCTGGAAATCCACCGATGCCGATCAGCCGAGCGCCGGGATCGCCTAGTAATAGTATAAGTAGAGAGGCCATTTGCGTTCCGGTTTTCCACTTAGCCAGCCGAGTCACCGGCAATCCCACTCGAATTTGAGCGAGATATTCACGCAGCCCTGAAACCAGGATTTCTCGGAGCATGATCACAATCGCCGGGTAGATCCCTGCGAAAGGCAGGCGGCGGAGGCCGACCAGCACCATCAACGTTGCTCCGACAAGAAGCTTGTCAGCGATTGGATCCAACACCCGACCAAGATCCGAAAGCTGGGCCCGTGTCCGAGCAATTTGTCCATCCAGCCAGTCAGTAGCTGCGGCGAGAGCGAAAAGTAGCGCGGCAAGCAGATCCATAATAGGCTGGTTTATGGCAATCAGCAGAACCAGCAATGGAATCGCCGCAATCCGGGATAGGGTCAAGACATTGGGTAGATCGGACAGCATGTGGATCCTGTAGCCGCTTTGGGCCGGCGGCGTAAGGCTGTTTTCGGCAAGTCTCGCACTTAGTAGCACCGCACGGCTGATGCAAATATCACGGCGACGAATGTTTTGGATGTACATGCCATCTTCGGCACTCAATGCTCACTTTTCTGTTGTGGCTCGTTCGGCGTGTCGTTCAGTTTAATAGGGGGACGGTTTTATACCAAGTGACTTAGCCATTGACACACGCGCAGGCTCTTGTTCCGATGGAGACGATTTGGTCCGGATCATTGGCGATGAAATTCCATGCTTCTTTGCTGGCGTCGCGCATTGCCTCGTAGTTGTCA
>JAJZCS010000256.1 GCA_021829055.1 Pseudomonadota bacterium | reverse complement strand
AAATCAACGGTGGCGCGTTCCCTATGCCCTACTGCACAGAATCGTCGATGGGGATTCAACCACCATTCACGGCGAAATCATCTCCCGCTGAAATCAGCAAGGTGGTCTGGTCGGACGCTTACGATCGAACGGCAGTGTGCTGACATCGATTCCCCCGATCTCTGATTCGAGCATCTCTGAGAGTTTCGGCAGAACTTGGTTGGCTAGACTCTCAATAATATCGAGACCATATGGAAGGTAAGCGACATCTTGCTCCGCCGTTATATAGGATCGAGCACACTTTGAATCGAATACAGATATTGATGAGAGACGGTCTGGTGACATCATGTCACGTGACCATTCGACCTCATGTGGCGTGCCCATTATTTTGATATCAAACTTCGCGGTAGGTACCTTTTTAGCGGCCGTCGGATCGTTTGCGTTTGGGTGGATTGGTTCGGATTGATCTCTGGCTCGGCATGCCCTTTTCATGACGCGTGCATAGCCTGACTTGCCCGAACCGTTTCCACCATAAATTACAGTAATGCCAACTTCGGAGAAAGTAAGGATACGATCGCTTGGTATCTGATTGACGTTTTGCATATCTCGCAACGCGAGGAGAACAACTGACTCACCGGGAGTTATTTCGATGGGAAGGTGCTCTTTGGCAAGCGGCGAGGGCTGAATGGCATCCTCTGTCTCTATGCCGTTCTCTTTCTTAAAAAGTGCGTATAGCTTGGAGTGGTCGGCTTCATCCAACCTTGATTCTTTTTGAAGGAGGCGGCGACATGCATCTCGTTGCCATAACGGAAGAGATTCAGTCCACTTTAGAATTTGATTAAGAAGAGACATGCATTTTCTCGCTTGATCACATTATCGTCGGCAGCCAAATCTGTTTCTCTTACATAGCATAGCGTTTGAGGTAACTAGCCGCCGGAGCGCGAAGGGAACCAGCAAGCGCAGCTTGCGGGCGGTTCGGTTCACCGAGAGGTTAGATTTCTGTGTGCCGAGCGACATATTGTCGAATCCAATCTCGATTAAGTTGCAGGCGAACGTTTCGGCGAATTCCGCCAATGACGCCGGAAAAATCGATGTACGAAAAGTAGTCTTGCTTGATATTCGCAACGGCTATAGGATCATCCCAGCTCTCGGCCACCATGTCGGCTACTACGGATGGCAAGCTGAATTCCAATTCGAACCAGCGGTTGCTGCCCCGTTCAGCATCAAGCGGAACGAACGTCCACTCTCCACGATCATTCCCAACAACACTACATTGGATCGTATCCCCTTGAAATGCGGACGGTGGAAGTGGCTCGGCTCGAAGCAAGTGCATAGGCCATCGTCCTTGGAGCATTCCGAAGTACGATCCGCGGATTGCTTGGCACGTCTCGACGATAGAACCATTAATCAGTTGAATCCCTTGCTCGGTGAGTGGATGAGGGCCATCAACTAAAGCGTCGCGTTCGGCCAAGCGATCGCGTAAATAATTTCGTGCTGCTGAGATCGCGTCTTGGCCGCGAACGCTGGTGCAGTCTTCGTCAAACTGCAGTATGGCTTCCACCAACGGTCGAATTACCGCGACATTGGCATACTGGATGAGAAATATTTGGTGAGCGATTGCGTACTCGACTGCACCTCGGGTGAACCCGGAGGTAGAGAAGATAGCTGCTGAATAGTTATAGCGTGGGCCTTGAATCTCTTGTCCACGCCTTCGATACGTGAAGTAGTTTTCAGAAATATCCTTCAACACGCCGACAGCATTTCTTGGAATTTCGACACCAACTGGTCGGTGTGATCCATAGCACTTTGCTTCGACAACCAGTCGTAGTGGGTACATGAAGGCCGGTGAATGAGGCCAAAGTGCAAATGCGTCGATCTGATGCCAAGTTCCGCGCCCACGAACTTCAAGACCAGAGTGACCCGCGCGCATGCCATCGATAGGGCGAAATGATGGGGATGCTGGGTCAACAACGTCATAACCAACCTTTTTCAGGAGGAAGAGAACCGCTTCCTCTAATAGAGCACCGCGAATTTGCGTGATGGTTGCCATTGGGAAGAAAGAAATCTACCGTGAAGGTAAGGGGCTGCGCTTTAGCGCAGTCCCAGCCCGAAGGGCGAACTTGACAGCAGGGTTAGATTTTTGACGGAAAGTTTTCAAGTTTCGCTCCATGCCTTAGCTTCCTTGTTTTCAAGATCACGAGCGCTGAGATCAAAATCTTCTGGCGGGGGCGGTTTACCACGAGCTGATTTTTGCCATATATGAATTGCCTCGTTGTATAGGGCGTGCTTGATGGTGTAACGAATTGCCTTAAGATGAGCTTCATCGTTGAAATCGTTTGCCCTCATATCTTCCCGCCGCCAGCAAGCGGCCAGCAACCAGTGATGATACGCAAATTCGTATTGTGCAGTGGCATGGTATTGCGATGCATACCGTTCAAGTCCGTGATACTCGGTGTTGTTTTTTGCTGGGACTCTAGGATCCGCAACATCAGGACGATGCTCACTCCAATTATATGCATCTCTCATGCATGGAAAACACCAAGTTAGCCCTTGCGCATTTCCAAAGTGTTGCGTGAGTAACTTCCTCGCTAACTCGTCGTATTCTGGTTTCCACTCAAAACGCATGATTGAGGCTCAAAAAAACCTAACCTTAAAGTAGGCGCCCTAAAAGGCGCAAATAAAAGCGTCATAGGGTGCCTAATCCCTGAATTATTCTTTAACCAATTGAATTTTATTGTAATAAAAATTTTATTTATGGCGCCCAAAAACCTAGTGAAATGCACCACAATGTACTGATTTGAATAATCGAAAATCATGCTATACCTAAAACATAATTAAATCAACATTGATTCAATGTGTTAGACTCTTTCTAAAAGATGTAAGAGTGAATACAGTTTCAGCAGGAATTCATTGCAAGATATCCTTGTTATCGAACAACTACCGCACGTCTTCTTCCTATGCAGGAGTAACCATTCGACAGACAGTCATTTATCGTCAGTTTTGGCCGAACAGTGAGCCTTCCCACCAGCAACCCCTGACCGTCCGGAAATGGCACGATGCACTACGTTCTAAACCCGAATGACCCTAACCCGGATTTATCTGTCACCGGTTGACTACGCATGCGCCAGGGCGGCGTCAACAATGGTCTGGGCTTCCGCCAGGATGCGGTGCAGGTGATCCGCGCCACGAAAACTCTCCGCATAGATCTTGTAAATGTTTTCGGTTCCTGAGGGGCGGGCCGCAAACCACCCGCTTTCGGTCATCACTTTCAACCCGCCAATGGGTGCGTCATTGCCGGGCGCCTGGGTGAGAATCCCCAGGATTCTTTCGCCGGCCAGGTCTGCAGACTGAATTTGCTGCGGTGAAAGTTGTGCCAGTACCTTTTTTTGCGCAGGCGTGGCTGGCGCATCCACCCGGTCATATACAGGGTCGCCAAAACTGACGATAAATGACTGTCTGTCGAATGGTTACTCCTGCATAGGAAGAAGACGTGCGGTAGTTGTTCGATAACAAGGATATCTTGCAAT